>NZ_JBVJJA010000018.1:79820-136278 GCF_055586005.1 Micromonospora sp. NPDC051924 | reverse complement strand
CCCCCCCCCCCCCCCCCCCCCCCCCCCCCCCCCCCCCCCCCCCCCCCCCCCCCCCCCCCCCCCCCCCCCCCCCCCCCCCCCCCCCCCCCCCCACCGCTCTCAGGGAGGATGCCTCGGATCACGCCACGCCGGCGGGAGGGGACACGCAGCCGGGCACCGACGACGTTGGCTCCAGCACCACCGGTCGCCCGGCGGCGCAGTTGGCGCTACTCCCGCCGCCTCACGCCGTCGCTCCGGTGATGTCGTTGACGCAGCGCAGCACCGGGCGGCGGGTCAGGGCGGCGGGGTCGAGCGGGACGTCCGCGCGCACGGTGAACGCCGCCGAATCGCCCGGCAGCAGGGTGACGAGAGCCTGATCCACCTCCGCCGACGGGTGCAGCCGGTCCGGGAAGAGAGTCAGGTCGCGCAGCACCGTCCGGGCGGTCACCTGGACCAGTTGACCGCCGTCGACCGGCTCGACCGTCGCGTCCAGCTCCGCCGCCGGCCACTCGATCTCCCGGTCCTCCGCGAAGAACCACAGCGCCCGCTCCGTCGCGTCCCAGGGCTCCGCGACCAGCAGCTCCCGCCGGGCCTCGTCCGGCCGCGCCAGCTCCGAAGACAGCGCCAGCACCACCGAGGAGTACGCGGGGACGTCGAGGTCGACCGAGGTCTTCGCCCTCGGCTCCCCGGCCAGCGTGAGCCGGGTGACCGTGGCCGGCGCCTGCCACGGCACGCCGGTCTCGTTGACCGCGACCAGCGCCAGCCCGCCGTCCCACGGCTGCACGGTGAGCAGCCGGCCGGCGTACGCGCGGCGCAGCGCGTACCAGAGCGGCTTGCGCCGGCCGTCGCCGTCCACCGCCGCCCACGAGGTGACCGGCCAGCAGTCGTTGAGCTGCCAGACGATGGTGCCCATGCAGACCGGCCGATGGGAGCGGAAGTGCTCGACGCCGAGCTGGATGGCCCGGGCCTGGTTGAGCTGGGTGAGGTAGTGCCAGTCGTCGAAGTCGGCGGGCGCCGGCAGGTGGGCCTCCAGGCCGCGCTGGAGCTTCCGGTCCCCGTCGATCGCCTTCTGGTGGTGGGCCATCCCCGGCGAGTCGGGGGCGAGCGGCTCGTCCGAGAGGGCCCGCCGCAGGGTCGCGTACGCCGGGGGCGCCTGATAGCCGAACTCGGCCACGAAACGCGGCACGTACTCCCGGTACTTCGGGTAGTCGTCGGTGTTCCAGACGTCCCAGATGTGCATGGTGCCGTGCGCCGGATCGTTGGGGTGGAGCTCCTCGCTGCCTGACCAGGGGCTGCCCGGCCAGTACGGCCGGGTCGGGTCCAGTTCCCCGACGATCGCGGGCAGCAGCTCCAGGTAGTAGCCCCGACCCCAGGTCCGGCCCGCGAGCGGCTCCTGCCAGTCCCAGTCGTGCCAGCCCCAGATGTTCTCGTTGTTGCCGGTCCAGAGCACCAGCGACGGGTGGCCGGCGAGCCGGCTGACCTGCTCCCGGGCCTCCGCCTCGACCTCGGAGCGGAACGGCTCCTCCTCGGGGTACGCGGCGCAGGCGAAGAGGAAGTCCTGCTGCACCAGCAGGCCGAGGTCGTCGGCGAGCTCGTAGAAGTCCGCCGACTCGTACCGACCGCCGCCCCAGACCCGGAGCAGGTTGACGTTCGCCCCGACCGCCTGGGTGAACCGGTCGGCCAGCCGCTGCCGGGTGACCCGGTTGGGGAACGCGTCGTCGGGGATCCAGTTGACGCCCTTGACGAAGACCGGCACGTCGTTGACGTGCAGGGTGAACGCGGAGCCGTGCGCGTCGGGGGCGGTGTCCAGGCGTACCGAGCGGAAGCCGATCCGGCGGGACCAGCCGTCCAGCGCCCGGCCGTCCTCCGCGCGGAGGGTCACCTCGAGGTCGTACAGCGGCTGCTCGCCGTACCCGGCGGGCCACCACAGCTCGGGGTCGCGGACGGTGAGCGTCGCCGCGGCCGCGCGCTCCCCCGCCGGCACGGTGACCTCGACGGCCGCGCCGGCCACGGCGGCGTGCACGGTCAACGGGGTGTCCACCACCCGCTCGACCTCGACGTGCAGCTCCACCCGGCCGACGCCGCCGGCGACGGTGACCAGCGGGCGGACGCCCGCCAGCCGGGCGGCCGACCAGGCGTGCAGCCCGATGTCCTGCCAGATGCCGGCGGTGACCACGGTCGGTCCCCAGTCCCAGCCGAAGTTGCAGGCGGTCTTGCGGATGAAGTGGAACGGCTCCGGGTACGCGTTGGGCCGGTCACCGAGCCGCTCCCGGTGCGCCTCGGCGTACCGGTACGGCGAGTCGAAGCGGACGGTCAGCGTGTTGTCGCCGGCTCGCAGCAGTGACCCGACGGCGAACCGGTAGCCGCGGTGCTGGTTCTCGGTGCGCCCGACCACGACGCCGTTGAGGGTGACCGTGGCAACCGTGTCCAGGCCGGCGCAGACCAGGTCCACCCGGTCGTCGTCGCCGGGCTGCCAGCCGAAGGTGGTCTCGTAGACCCAGTCGGTCCGCCCGATCCAGGTGAGCCGGTTCTCGTTGTCATCGAGGTACGGGTCGGGGATGAGGCCGGCGGCCAGCAGGTCGGTGTGCACGCAGCCGGGCACGGTGGCCGGGACCGCCTGGTCGGCGACCTCCGGCGGCACCTGCGGACCGGGTACGGCCCGCAGCACCCAACCCTCGTGCAACGCGTGACGGCTCAAGACTTCACCGCGCCTTCCATGATTCCCCGGACGATCTGGCGTCCACCGATGAACAGCATGACCAACAGGGGGACGGTCGCGATGAACGCCCCCGCCAGCACCCGCCGGTAGATCACATAGTTGCCGCTGGCCAGGTCGGAGACCGCCACCATCGAGGTCGGGAAGTCGGTGCCGCTCAGCGTGATCAGTGGCCACTGGAAGTCGTTCCAGGTGGCCACGAAGGTGAGCAGGCCGAGCACCGCCAGGGCCGGGCGGATCGCCGGCAGCACGATGTTGCCGTACACCCGCATGGTGGTGGCGCCGTCCATCCGGGCCGACTCGACCAGCTCGTCCGGGACGGTGTTGACGATGAACTGCCGCATGTAGAACACGCCGAACGCGGTGACCAGGCCGGGCGCGATCACCGCGAGCAGGGTGCCGTTCCAGCCGAGCTTGCCCATCACGATGTAGAGCGCCACGATGCCGAGCTGGTTGGGCACGGTCAGGGTGAGCACCACGAAGAGCATCAGCGCGTTGCTGCCCCGGAAGCGCAGCTTGGCGAAGGCGAACCCGGCCAGCGAACAGAAGAAGAGCACCGAGGCGGTCACCACGGTCGAGACGATGACGCTGTTGACCAGCGAGGCCGCGAAGTAGACGTCCTGGAGGGAGAAGACCTCGTCGACGTTGGTCAGGAACTGGTCGCCCGGGACGATCGCCGGCGGCAGCTTGGCGAGCGCCTCGTCGTTGCTGGTCGCGATGACGAACATCCAGTACAGCGGGAACGCGGCGAACAGCAGGGTCACCGCGAGGAACAGGTAGGTCCAGAACCCGGCCGCGGTGTCCTGCGGGGCCCGGGCCATCAGCCGCGGCTTGCGGCGCGCCGGGGTGACGGCGGTCATTTGCGACCTCCGGACAGTCGGTTCGTCACCAGGTAGTTGATGCCGGCGACGATCAGGATGATCAGGAACAGGGCCCAGGACATCGCGGCGGCGTAGCCGAGGTTGAGGTCCTTCCAGCCGACCTTGTAGATGAGCTGGGCGATGGTCTGCCACTCGCCGTCGGGGCCACCGGTGGCGGCCTGCGCGTTCGGGTCGAAGAGCATCGGCTCGGTGAAGAGCTGGAGCCCGCCGATGGTGGAGAGGATGACCGTGAACAGCACGACCGGCTGGATCATCGGCACGGTGATCCGCCAGAGCTGCTTCCACGGGCCGGCGCCGTCGATCGCGGCCGCCTCGTAGACGTCGCGCGGGACGGACTGCATCGCGGCCAGGTAGAGCAGGGCGTTGTAGCCGATCCACTTCCAGTTGACCATCGTGGCGACGGCGATCCAGGCGTGCAGCTTGTCGGCCCGCCAGTCGATCGGGGCGTCCGGACCGCCGAGGCCGAACAGGCCGAGCACCCAGTTGGCCATGCCGAAGTCGCGGGAGAAGAAGACGCTGAACACCATCGTCGAGGCGACGATCGGCGTGACGTACGGCAGCAGCACGCCCACCCGCCACCAGGTCTGCGCCCGCAGCTTGCGGTTGAGCAGCGAGGCGACCACGAGGGCGAGCAGCAGTTGCGGCACCGAGGAGAGCAGGAAGATTCCGAAGGTGTTGTAGAGGGCGTTCCAGAAGTCGTCGTCGCCGAAGAGCTTGCTGAAGTTCTCGAAGCCGGCCCAGTACGGCAGCGTCGGGTCGTCGAGTCGGTAGTTGCGCAGCGAGACCACGGCGTTGAACAGCAGCGGGAAGAGCCCGAACACGATGAAGAGCAGGAAGAACGGCGCGATCATCAGGTACGGCATGTAGCGCATGTCGAAGCGGTACAGCCGGTCGCGCCAGGTCAGCCGCCGGTCGTCGCCCCCGGAGCGACCGCGCTTCGGCGCGGATCGGTGGCTCGACGCGGGCGCGGCACGGGTGGTGGACATCGGATCACTCCAGGGCCGAGGTGGGTGACGGGTGAGGCGGTGACGGAGCGGGCCGGCGCCCGCCCCGTCACCGGCGGTACGTCAGGAGGTGGCGGCCTTCTCGGCCTGCTTGACCGCCTCGCCCCAGGCGGCGTCCGGCTTCAGGCTCCTGTTCTGCACCCGGGTGATGACGTTCTCGACGGCGACCCGGGTCGGGCCGTTCTTCTTGCCGAGGTACTGCGGGGTGAGACCCTGCGCCATCTTCGGGAAGATCTGCCCGACCGGGGCGTTGTTGAAGAACGGGTTCTTGAAGTCCGCGATCGCCGGGTCGGCGTAGAGCGCCGGCTGCGAGGGCAGGTTGCCGACCTTCTTGAAGATCTCGATCTGCTGCTCCGGTTGGACCAGCCACTCCAGCAGCTTGTACGCCTCGTCGACGTGCTTGCCCTGCTTGGGGATGGTCAGGAACGAGCCGCCCCAGTTGCCGCCACCGCCGGGCACCGCCGCGATGTCCCACTTGCCCTGGGTGCCGGGCGCGGTGTCCTTGATGTGGCCGAGCATCCACGCCGGGCAGGCGAGCACGGCGAAGGAGCCGCTGGTGAAGCCCTTGTCCCAGTCGGCCTGGAAGCTGGCGAGGTTGGCCGACAGGCCGGACTGGATGGCCTTGACGGTGTAGTCGAAGGCGACCTTGGGGCCGCCGTCCATCTGGAGTTGGTCCTGCTCGTTGAAGAAGCCGACCGGCTGCTGGCCGAGGATCGGGTTGAACAGGTTGGTGCCCGAGTCGATGAACTTCTTCTTGCTCTTGGCGGTGTACTGCTGGCCGACCTCGATGAACTTGTCCCAGGTGGGCCAGAGCGCGGAGACCTGGTCGCGGTCGGCAGGCAGGCCGGCGGCCTTGAACAGGTCGGTCCGGTAGCACATGGCCAGGCTGCCGACGTCGGTGCCGAGGCCGATCTGGGTCTTGCCGTCGGCCGACAGCGACTGCTTCCACTTCCAGGGCAGGTACTTGCTCTCGTACGAGCCGGCGCCCTTGTCCAGCAGGTTGACGAACTTGTCGGACTGGCTGCGGAACTGGACCATGAAGCCCTCGTCGATCGCCGCGATGTCCGGCGCGCCGTTGCCGGCGACGAGCTTCTTCTGCAGGTCCTCGTGCTGGGCGTTGTACTCGCCCGAGTTCAGCTGGATCTTGATGTTCGGGTGCGCGGCCTCGTATTTGGTCTTGAGGTCGGTCAGGCCGAAGTCACCCCAGAAATTGATCTTCAAGGTGATCTGACCGCCGGCCGCGTCCGAGCCGCCGGTGGTGCTCCTGCCACTGCACGCCGCGACCATGACCAGGCTGACGGCACCCACGGCGGCCGCCCGGGCCCAGTGCGTCCAGGACCGTTTCATGTCATCCTCCGCGCCAAATGGGAACGCTCCCGGGATCGAGAGACGTTGACTGAACCGGATAAGTGAGCACACCGTACGGGTGACCCAGGACACTGTCAACGGCCGGTTAACAGCGCGGCTCTCCCGTAACCCTTCCGATGCTGTGGGAGCGCGACCATGCGTGGTTAAGCGCTCTCCGGAGCAGAATCGTGAGCGCAGGCCTGGCGGAGACGGGTGGGGGTGGCCGTACGCTTAACCGCGCAAGTGACGGGCTGTACGGTTCATCACGAGGGCCCCGGGCGCGCTGATCGGCCGCCGGGGCCGTTGCAGTAGCGTGACAGCCGCCGGCCAGCCCGGCGGCGCAGGACTCGCCCCCGAGGGGCCGGACAAGTGGAGGAGCACGCCGGTGAAGCGGCCGACCATCGCCGATGTCGCCCGGCGGGCCGGGGTCTCCAAGGGCGCGGTGTCCTACGCGCTGAACGGGCAGCCCGGCGTGTCCGAGGCGACCCGCCAGCGGATCCTGGCCATCGCCGCCGAGATCGGGTTCAGCCCGAGCAGCGCGGCCCGGGCGCTCTCCGGCGCCACCGCCAAGGCGGTCGGCCTGGCCCTGTGCCGGCCCGCCCGGATACTGGGCATCGAGCCGTTCTTCATGGAGCTGATCAGTGGCGTCGAGGCCGAGCTGTCGGCCCGCTCGTACGCGCTGACCCTCCAGGTGGTGGCCGACCAGGAGGCGGAGATCGCGGTCTACCGCCGGTGGTGGGCCGAGCGGCGGGTGGACGGCGTCTTCGTCTGCGACCTGCGCACCGACGACCGGCGGGTGCCCGCGCTGGAGGAGCTGCAACTGCCGGCGGTGGTGATCGGCGGGCCCGGCCACACCGGCAGCCTGGCCAGCGTCTGGTCCGACGACGCGGCGGCACTGGTGGAGACCGTGGAATACCTGGTCGCCCTCGGGCACCGGCGGATCGCCCGGGTCGGCGGCCTGCCCTCGCTGCTGCACACCGAGATCCGCACCGACGCGTTCACCGAGGTGTGCCGCCGGTTGGGGCTGGACGACGCGACCACGGTCTGGTCCGACTACACCGGCGAGGAGGGCGCCCGGGCCACCCGCCGGCTACTCAGCTCCGCCAACCGGCCCACCGCGGTGATCTACGACAACGACGTGATGGCGATCGCCGGGCTCTCCGTCGCCCAGGAGATGGGCCTGGCGGTGCCGGGCGACCTGTCCATCGTGGCCTGGGACGACTCCCCGCTCTGCCAGCTGGTGCACCCGCCGCTGACCGCGCTGGGCCGGGACATCCCGGCGTACGGGGCGCACGCCGCGCGGCAGCTGCTCGCGGTGATCGCCGGCGAGCCGGTCACCGGCCTCCAGGACGAGACGGCGCACCTGACCCCGCGCGGCAGCACCGCACCGCCCCGCCCCCGATGAACCGGTTCAGCAATCACTGAACGGCCAGCTCAACGCGGGGTGGACGGAAACTCCTCGAACCATGCCTCGACCCGCTCGGCGGGGGCCGGCCGGGCCAGCGCGAACCCCTGCCCGTAGCGGCACCCGGCGCGGCGGGCCCCGGCCACCTGGGCGTCCGACTCCAGCCCCTCGACGATCACCTCCAGGCCGAGCCGGTCGCCCAGGTTGGCCACCACGTCGATGAGCGGGCGTTGCCCGTCGGGCGCCGGCCCGACCAGGTGCGGGCCGACCTTCAGCAGGTCGATGGGGAGCCGGCGGAGCTGCGCGAGGGACGCGTGCTCGGCGCGGAAGTCGTCCAGCGCGGTGCGCACCCCGAGCGAGCGGAGGCCGGCGAACCGGGCCACCACCGTGGGCAGCTCGGCGGCGACAACCGGCTCGGCCACCTCCACCACCAGGCGCTCCGGCGGCACCTCGTATGCGGCCAGTGCGGTCGCCGTGCGGGCCACGAAGTCCGGCGCGGCCAGCTCGCGGGGCGTCACGTTCACCGCCATCCACAGCTGCCGGCCGTCGGACCAGTCGGCGAGCTGCCGGCAGGCCCGGTCCAGCACCCACCGCCCGACCTCGCCGAGCAGGTCCAGGTCCGCCGCGACCGGCAGCAGCTCCTCCGGAAGCACCGTGCCGAGCACCGGACTGCGCCAGCGCAGCAGCGCCTCGGTGCCCACCGGCAGCCGGTCCGCCAGGGTCAGCACCGGCTGGTAGACCAGGTCCAGCTCGCCCCGGGCCACCGCGCCGGGCAGCTCCCGTTCCAGGTCGAGCCGGCGGACGAGCTGCTCCTCCAGGTACGCGTCGTACCACTCGACCCGGTCCCCGCCGAGCTGCACCGCGCGCCGCCGGGCCAGCTCGGCCTGGCGCAGCACGTCCTCCGGATCGCCACCGGTGGTCTCGGCCAGCCCGACACCGACCCGCAGCCGGCTCGGCCCGCCGGCGGACGGGTACGGCGCGGCCAGCGCGGCCACCAGCCGGGTGCCAAGCGCGTACGCGAGCACCGGCCCGACGTCCGTGAGCACGGCGAACTCGGTGCCGCCGAGTCGGGCCACCAGGTCGTCCGGGCCCCGACCGGCGCCGAGCCGGCGGGCGGCCTCGGCCAGCACTGGAGCGCCCACGCCCGTCCCGTCGTCGAGGCCGAGCAGGTCGACGACGAGGAGTGCGCCACCCTCCCGGCCGACGAGCCGGCGCAGCAGCTCATGCCGGTCCGCCAGCCGGGTGAGCGGCTCCGCGCCGCCATCCGGGACGGCCAGCCGGACCTCGCCGACGAGCGCCCGCAGGCGGGCCTCGTGGGCGGCCAGCCGCTCGGCGCGGCGGCGGTGGTCGGCGGCCGCGAGGACCTCGCGGAGCACCATCGGCGGGATGACCGCCAGACCGAGCGCCATCGCGGGGGCGGTGAACTCCCCGACCGTCCACAGGTGGTACCCGGCGGCGAGCGCCGCGATGCCGGCCGGCGCGGTCAGCCCGGGCCAGGCGGCCGGCGGGCCGGCGGGTCCGGCGCGCTCTCCGGCGGCGGTACGCCGGGCACCGGCCTCGGTGAGCAGCGCGCCGAGCAGCAGCGGCGGGACCACGGCGACGGTGGCCCCGGCGGGCGCGTCGTAGGCGAGCAGCGCCACGAGCAGGGCGAGACCGGCGAGGGTGGCCGCGGCACCGCCGAGGCAGCGGGCCGCGCCGGGCCGGCGCCGCCGCTCGGTCAGCGCGCCCACCAGCAGCACGGCCAGCCCGATCGCGCCGCCGACCGTGGCGACCCGGGCCGCCGGGGGCACCGGACCGGGCGGCAGCAGCACCACGCCCGCGAAGAGCAGGCTGATCCCCAGGCCGAGAACGTCGACGGTCCGGCGGAGCCGTTCCGCCCCGGAGAGCCCGGACCGCCCGGGGAAGCGGAGCAGTGCCAGCGCGTACAGCGGGCTGCTGAGGGCGAGACCGCCCAGCGCCACCGGCAGCCGGTACGACGAACCGGTCACCGGCAGCACGGCCACGGTCAGCCCGGTGACCAGTACGGCCCCGTCGAGGAGCGCCGCGACCCGGCGGGAGAGGGCGCCCCGGGCGCCACGGCCGGCGAGTGCCGGTGCCGGTTCGGCGCCGTCGGGAGCGCGGGACGCGAGGGCTGAGCCGGGCGCGGAGGCGGCGGGCGAGCCGGGGGCGGCTGAGCCGGACGCGCGAGCGGCGGCTGGGCCGGGCACCGCGGGCAAGGTGGGCGCGGGGGCCGACGGGGCGCCGGCGAGCCGGGCGAGCCGGACGCAGGCCAGGGCGCAGCCGACGGCGACGGCGAGCGCCGCGGCGGACCGGGCCGGAACGAGGCCGACGGCACCGGCCAGGACGAACAGCGCGCCGGCGAGCGCCACGAGGAGTTCGGGCAGTGGCGGTCGGCGACGCGGGTCGCCGGAGAGGTGGGTGACGGGCACGGCGGTCGCCTTCGTGAGGGGGCACGGGGCGGTGCGGTTGCGGAGCGACGTGCGGGGTCAACGGTCGAAGGTCGGGGCGACGGAACGTGGACGACGCCGGGCGGGTGCCCGCGCGGCCACGCCTGACAACGATCCCGGACGCGGGCAGCTATGGGACCGAGGAGTGACCTCGCTCACATCAATGCCGTGAGCCACGGTCGTTCCGCCCGCCCGGACCGGTGCCGGCGGGGGGTGCGATCATCGGGGGGTGAGCCGCGCCGACACCCTCCGCTTCCGCCACAACCAGGCGATCCTGGTCGCCGCGATCGTCGCGTTCATCGGCGCGCTGCCGCTGGCCACCGCCCGCTGGTGGCTGCTCTGGGTGCTGCTGGTCCCGCTCGCGGTCGCGATCTGGGCCTGGCGGGCCGGCACCGACGCCGACGCCCGGGAGCTGCGGCTGCGGGCGCTCGTGGGGCAGCGGCGGATCCCATGGACACGGGTCGCCGAGCTGACCGCCGACGCCCGCGGTCGGGCAGTCGCCCGGCTCGACGACGGCGAACTGCTCGTGCTCCCCGCGGTGCGCGCCGCCGACCTGCCCCGGCTGATCTCGGCCACCGGTCAGCGGCTGACCGACAACGCCGGCTGAGCCCGTCGCGGCGGAAACCCCGCCGGTCAATAGCCGTCTACGACCCGGTTCACCATCGGCTCCCCGGCCACGAAGCGGCGGAGCTGCTCTCCCACCAGCCGGTACGCCCGCGGCAGCAGACCCCGTACCGAGCCGGCCACGTGTGGGGTGAGCAGCACGTTCGGCAGCTCCCACAGGGGATGGTCGGCGGGCAGCGGCTCGGGGTCGGTCACGTCCAGCGCGGCCCGCAGCCGGCCGGAGGCCAGCTCGGCGACCAGCGCCGGGGTCCGCGCCACCGGACCGCGCGCCGCGTTCACCAGCAGCGCGCCGTCCGGCATCGCGGCGAGGAACTTCTCGTCGACCAGGCCGCGGGTCTGCTCGGTGAGCGGCACCAGCAGCACCACCACGTCCGCCTCGGGCAGCAGCGCGGGCAGCTCGTCCACCCCGTGCACGCCCTCGGCCGGTCGCGGCGTACGGGCGACCAGGGTGAAGGTGACCTCGAACGGGGCCAGCCGGGCGCGGACCGCCGCACCGATCGAGCCGGAGCCGACGATCAGCACCCGCTTGCCGGCCAGCTCGTCGGTCGGGGCCACCTCGCCGTACGCCCACTCGCGGCGGGCCTGCGCGCGGGCCAGCGGGGCGAAGCCCCGCAGGGCGGACAGGATCGCGGCGACGACCCACTCGGCGGTGGCCGAGTCGTGCACGCCCCGGGCGTCGCAGAGCGTCACCCCGCCGGGGACGCGTCCCACCCAGGCGTCCGCCCCGGCGGAGAGGAGCTGCACCACCGCCAGGTCGGGCAGCTCGGCCAGCAGGGCGCCGGCCTCCGGGCCGGCGAGGAAGGGCGGCACCCAGAACCGCACGCCGGCCGGGGACGACGGGAGCCGGGTGGGATCCTCCAGCAGCTCCACGGTCACCCCAGGCAGGTCGCCGAGGAGGGCCTGACCGGCGCGGTGCGGAATCCATACCTTCACGACCGCCGACGATAGCCGTCCACCGGTTCCGGCCGACCGGCGACGGGGTATCGGGGACCGTGACCGTGGCCCCAGGGCCGCTCCGGGCGGCGGACGTACCGGGTATAACCGAGGACGGGACGCTGTTGGGCGTCCCGTCTCCCGAGACAGGTGGCGATGACCGAGCAGACGCGCGACCGGCCGGCCCCGCCGCCACCGGCGCTGGCCGACCCGGAGCGGCTGCGCGCGCTCGCGGAGACCCGGCTCGACGCGGTGCCCGACGAGGCCTTCGAACGGTTCGCGCGGCTGGTCGGCACCCTGCTCGAGGTGCCGGTCGCGCTGGTCTCGCTGGTCTCCGAAGACCGCCAGTTCTTCCCCGGCGCGGTGGGGCTCCCCGAACCGTGGGCGGACCGGCGGGAAACCCCGCTCAGTCACTCGTTCTGCCAGCACGTGGTCGACCTCGAAGTGCCGATGGTGCTGCCGGACGCCCGGCTGCACCCCCGGGTACGGCACAACCCGGCGATCGAGGACCTGGGCGTGATCGCGTACGCCGGGATGCCGCTGACCGACCTGGAGGGACGGGTCCTCGGCTCGCTCTGCGCGATCGACAGCAAGCCCCGCGCCTGGACCGCGGAACAGCTGCGTACCCTCGCCGACCTGGCCGCCGCCTGCTCCTCGGAGCTGCGCCTGCGGATCGCCGTCGACAGCGCGGACCAGGCCCGCCGCCACGCCGAGGAGGCGCACGACCGGCTAGCCATGCTGGCCGGCATGAGCGAAACGCTGGGCGGCACCCTCGACGTCGGCACGGCGGTGGAGTGGCTCGGGCGCGCCATGGTCCCGCTGCTGGCCGACTGGTGCCTGGTCACCCTGGTCGACCCGGCCCGCCGGCCCCGGACCGTGTGGGCGCGCCACCGCGACCCCCGGCACGCCGGGGACATGGCCCGGTTCGCCGAGCTGCTGACCACGAGGCTCGGTCCGGAGTCGATCATCCGCTCGGTGCTGCGTACCGGACGGCCGGTCCTGCACCGCGCGGCCGCCCTCGCGGACGTCGAACGGGGCACCACCGGCCCGGAGCTGGCGCCGCTGGCCGCCCGCCTCGGTTTCGGGTCCCATCTGAGCGTGCCGGTCCCCGGGGGTGGCGGGCGGGCCATCGGCTGCATCACCCTGGTCAACGGCCCCGACCGTCGGCCCTTCGACGAGAGCGACCTGCGCACCGCGCTGGACATCGGCCGCCGGGCCGGTCAGGCCGTCGGCAACAGCCGGATGTACGGCGAGCAGCGGCACGTCGCCGAAGTGCTCCAGCACAGCATGCTGCCCACCCTGCCGGTCGTACCGGGCATGGAGCTGGCCGCCCGCTACCTGCCGGTCGCCGACCGGGTCGAGGTCGGCGGCGACTGGTACGACGCCTTCGTCCAGCCCGACGGGGAGCTGATCGCCGCGATCGGCGACGTGGCCGGGCACGACATCGAGGCGGCCGCGACCATGGCCCAGCTGCGCAACCTGGTGCGGGGCGACGCGTACGGCCGGACGGACCCGGTCGAGGAGCTGATGACCCATCTCGACCGGGCGATCCACGGACTCGCCATCCCGACCGTCGCCACCGTCACGCTGGCCCGGGTGCGCCGGACGGAACACGGCGGGCTCCGGATCTCCTGGTGCAGCGCGGGGCACCCGGCGCCGCTGCTGGTCCACGCCGACGGTCGGGTCGCGGTGCTCGACCGGGCCCGGGAGCCCCTGCTCGGCCTGACCCGGCCGTCCCGCCGGACCAGCCGTGAACTGCTCCTCTCCCCCGGGGACACCCTGCTGCTGCACACCGACGGGCTGATCGAGCGCCGGGACCGGACGCTTGACGAGGGGCAGGCCGAGCTGGTCGAGCGGCTCGCCGGCACCGCGGCGCTCCCCCTCGCCGAGCTCTGCGACCGGCTGCTCGCCCGGGCCCACCGCTGGGAGGACGACATCGCCCTGCTCGCGCTGCGTGCCGGCTGACCGCTCCGTTCCGGCTAGGCTGGGCCGGGTGAGCGCGCGTCCCCCGTACCCCCGCATCCGCCGTCTCCGGGCGGCGCTGGCGGCGTCGTGCGCGGCGCTGCTGCTGAGCACCACCGGCTGCGCCTTCGGCGAGCCCGACCCCGACCCGGCCGGTGAGCCGCCGAACCTGCCCACGCCTTCCGGGTCGGCGAGCCCGGGCGGCGCCGGTCAGCAGGTGGTCGCCACCGTGCTGGCCAAGGGGCTGGCGGTGCCGTGGGGGATCGCCTTCCTCCCCGACGGCGGCGCGCTGGTGACCGAGCGGGACAGCGGCCGGATCCTCCAGGTCGGCCCGGAGTCCGGGCCGGAGGGGATGAAGGTCTCCGTGGTGCAGACCATCGCGGACGTGGCGGCCGGCGGTGAGGCCGGGCTGCTCGGCATCGCGGTCTCCCCGGCCTACACGAAGGACCGCACGGTCTTCGTCTACTACACCACCGCGCAGGACAACCGGATCGCAAAGCTGGAGCTGGGCAGGCCGCCCACGCCGATCCTCACCGGCATCCCGAAGGCCTCGACCCACGACGGCGGCGGCCTCGGCTTCGGCCCGGACGGCTACCTCTACGCCAGCACCGGCGACGCCGGGAGGCAGCCCGCCGCGCAGGACCCGAAGAGCCTCAACGGCAAGATCCTCCGCCTCACCCGGGACGGCAAGCCGGCACCCGGCAACCCCACTCCGGGCTCCCCGGTCTGGTCGCTGGGGCACCGCAACGTTCAGGGCTTCGCCTGGACGGAGAACCGCCGGATGCACGCGGTGGAGTTCGGCCAGAACACCTGGGACGAGATCAACCAGATCGACAAGAGCGGCAACTACGGCTGGCCCCAGGTCGAGGGGCGCGCCGACGACAAGCGGTACGTCAACCCGATCGTGCAGTGGCGCACCTCCGACGCCTCCTGCTCCGGGCTGGCCGCGGTGGAACGTCTGCTGGTCACCGCCTGCCTCCGGGGCCAGCGACTCTGGCTGGTCGAGCTGACCGCGAACGGCGGCGTGTTCGGTCAGCCCCGCGAACTGCTCACCGGCAAGTACGGTCGACTCCGGGCGGCCGCGGTCGCCCCCGACGGCTCGGTCTGGGTGAGCACCTCCAATCGCGACGGCCGGGGCAAGCCGGCCGCCGAGGACGACCGGATACTGCGGCTGGTCTTCGCCGACGGCGGGGCCGGGCGCAGCTGACCGGCGACGGCTCCAGGTCGCCACGCGGCGCACCGAACCGGTGGGAAGGGCGACGCTTCCCTCGGGTTTGCCAAGATCCCTCATCGGGCAGGACAGAATCTCAGCATGGACGGCCAGGAGAACGAGCAGCGTGACACCGGGGCGGAGGCCGCCCCGGAGACCGGGCGTGCCCGCCGCTGGGCGTTCCGACCGTGGCGGGGCGAGCGGTCCCGGACCCGGCTGCGCCGACTCGGCGCGGTGCTGGCCCTGCTGGTGGTCACACTGACCGGCATCGTGGCCGGCACGTACGCCGGTGGGCACCTGGGGACGGACATCGGGCCGTTCCGCGCACAGCTCAGCCTGAGCCCGTCGCTGAGCGGCGGCACCACGGTCGACATCCCGCCGCTGGGGGCGCTGAAGCTCGACAGCCACAACGGCCCGGCGTACCTGACGGTAGAGCTGGGCGCCCTCGACCAGCGGCGGACCGAGGCGTTGATCGACGACCCGGCAAGCATCAGCCGGGCCAGCCAGTCGGCGGTCGACGACGTCCGCACCGGGGTGATGCGCCTCGGGCTGAAGACGCTCGCCTCCTCGGTGCTGGCCACCCTGCTCCTGGCCGGGCTGGCCTTCCGGGACGTACGCCGGATGGCCTGGGCCGGCGGGCTGGCGCTGGTGATCACCGCCGGCAGCCTCGGGCTGGCCGCCGCCACCATCCGCCCGCAGGCGATCGAGGAACCCCGTTACGAGGGGCTGCTGGTCAACGCGCCGGCGATCGTGGGTGACGCGCGACGGATCGCGAACGACTACACCAAGTACGCCGAGCAGCTCCAGCGGCTGGTCGGCAACGTCAGCAAGCTCTACACCACGGTCTCCTCGCTGCCGGTGTACCAGCCGGCGCCCGGCACCACCCGGGTGCTGCACGTCTCCGACATGCACCTCAACCCGACCGGTTGGCAGCTCATCCGGACGGTCGTCGAGCAGTTCGGCATCGACGTGGTGATCGACACCGGGGACATCACCGACTGGGGCAGCGAGCCCGAGGCGTCCTTCGTCGGCTCGATCGGCCTGCTCAAGAAGCCGTACGTCTACATCCGTGGCAACCACGACTCGGCGCGGACCGCCGCGGCGGTGGCCCAGCAGCCGAACGCGATCGTGCTGAACAACTCCACGGTCACCGTCTCCGGGCTGACCATCGCCGGCATCGGCGACCCCCGGTTCACCCCCGACAAGGAGACCTCCCCGGCCGGCAGCGGGCTGACCAAGCAGGTCGCCGACCAGGTGATCGGGGCCGGTGAGCAGCTCGCCACTACGGCGGAGAACTCGCCGACGAAGGTGAACATCGCACTGGTGCACGACCCGGCCTCGTCCGGGCCGCTCTCCGGCACCTGCCCGCTCGTGCTGGCCGGCCACACCCACGCCCGCCAGGTCTCCAAGCTGCCGCAGGTGCCCGGGAAGCAGCCGACCCAGCTGATGGTGGAGGGCTCCACCGGCGGTGCCGGCCTGCGCGGCCTGGAGGGCGAGAAGCCCACCCCGCTGACCATGACGGTGCTCTACTTCGACCAGCAGAAGCTGCTGCAGGCGTACGACGACATCACCGTGGGCGGCACCGGGCAGTCGCAGGTCAACCTGGAACGGCACGTGATCCGGGACCCGACGAAGGGTGACCAGGTGCCGGTGACCCCGACCCCGACCCGGGGCGGTCCGGAGTCCCCGAGCCCGACCCTGAGCGGGAGCCCCAGCCCCACCACCACCGGCTGACCCGGCCCACACGGGCCGGGCCACGCCCCACGGCCCGGTCGGGTGCCGGCCGCCGTCAGCGCAGCGACAGCGCGGCCAGGGCCGCGTTGACGATGCTGCCGGGCAGCAGGTCGTGCAGCTCGTACAGCTCCTGGACGCTGCCGGACTGGCCGAACTCGTCCACCCCGAGCGGCACCGCCGGGGCGCCGAGCGCGGAGCCGAGCCAGGCCATCGCGTGCGAGGCGGCGTCGTGCACGGTCACCACCGGCACCCGGTCGGCGAACGCCGACCGGAGCGCGCCGGGCACGCTCGGCACGGTCGCGGTCCGCACGCCCTGCCGCAGGGTCCGCTGCCAGGCCCGGTAGAGCCGGTCCAGCGAGGTGACGTCCACGACGTGCGCGGCCACGCCCTCCTCCGCCAGCTCCGCGGCGGCCGCGAGGACCTCGGGCAGCACCGCGCCGGAGGCGGCGAGCTGCACGACCGGGGCGTCCGCCAGGTGCGGGTACGCCTCGTGCGCGTCGACCAGCCGGTACGCGCCGGCCACCACCTGCCGGCGCAGCACCGCGTCGCCGATCCGGGTCCGGGCCGCCTCGAACGGCGCCTGGTCGATCGGCCGGGTGCTGAGCCGGAAGTAGTACGCCCCGTCCTCGGCCGGCGCGGCGGTGGCGGCCGGCGCCGCTCCCCCGGCGATCTGGCCGAGCGCGTCGCAGAGCAGCCAGTCGAGGCTGCCGGCGTACGCGGGCTCGACGAAGGTGACGCCGGGCAGTTCCAGGCCGACGGAGGCGGTGATGGTGGACTGGTGGGCGCCGCCCTCCGGGGCGAGGGTGATGCCGGATGGGGTGCCGGCCACCACGAACCGGGAGCCGGAGTAGGTGCCGTAGAGGAACGCGTCCAGGCCGCGCAGCACGAACGGGTCGTAGACCGTGCCGACCGGCAGCAGCGGCTGGCCGGACAGGTCCCAGGAGAGGCCGAGCTGACCGAGCAGCAGGAACAGGTTCATCTCGGAGATGCCCAGCTCGATGTGCTGGCCGGCAGGGGTCTCCGTCCAACGCAGCATCCGGTCCTCGGTCCAGGAGCGCTGCTCGGTGGGCGCGAAGACCCCGGTCTTGTTGATGAACCCGGCCAGGTTGGTGGAGGTGGCCACGTCCGGCGCGGTGGTCACCAGGTAGGGCGCCACCTGCGGGTCGCGGGCCAGGTCGACCAGCACCCGGCCGAAGACCTCCTGGGTGGAGACCGGCTTGTTCGCGCGTACCCGGGTGGTCTCCGGGACGGTGACGCCCAGCGCCCGCTCGCGCGGCGCGCGGGACAGCGCCTCCCGGCGCTCGCCGGCCCGGATGCCGGCCGGGGACGCCGGGTCGAGGCGGTCCCACTCGGTCTCGCGGTTGAGGCCGTTGAACTCGCGCAGCGCGTCGACCTGCTCGGTGGTGAGCAGCGCCGAGTGGTTGCGCGGGTTGCCGGCGATCGGCAGCCCCCACCCCTTGACCGTGTACGCGAAGACCACGCTGGGCCGGTCGGTGACCGCGTCGCACTGGGCGTACGCGTCGAGCATGGCCTCCAGGTCGTGCCCGCCGAGGTCGGTGACGAGCGGGCCCAGCTCGTCGTCGGGAATGTCGGCGATGAACTCCGCGATCCCGGCCGGCGCGCCGTCCAGGAACTGCTTGCGCAGGGCCGGCCCGGCCAGCCCGAACAGCGACTGGTACTGCTCGTTCGGCATCAGGTCGATCCAGTCGCGCAACGCCTCCCCGCCCGGCCGGGCGTACGCCTCGGCGAGCTTGCGGCCGTACTTGACCTCGACGACGTGCCAGCCGGCGGCCTCGAACTGGCCGCGCCACTGGTTGATGCGGATCCCGGGGACGACCCGGTCCAGCGACTGGCGGTTGAAGTCGACCAGCCACATCACGTTGCCCAGGCCGGTGGTGGCCGGGTCGGCGACCGCCTCCCAGATGTTCCCCTCGTCCAGCTCGGCGTCGCCGATCAGCGCGACGAACCGGGAGTGCGGGCGCGCGCCGAAGTGGGCGTCGACGTAGCGGCGGGTGACCGCGGCGAACAGCGGCGCGGCGGCGCCGAGGCCGACCGAGCCGGTGGAGAAGTCCACCGCGTCCGGGTCCTTGGTCCGCGACGGGTACGACTGGAGCCCCCCGCGCGCCCGCAGCTTCGGCAGGTACGACCGGTCCAGGTTGCCGAGCAGGTACTGGATGGCGTGGAAGACCGGCGAGGCGTGCGGCTTGACCGCGACCCGATCCTCGGCGTCCAGGTGGGCGAACCAGAGCGCGGTCATCGCGGTGACCAGGGAGGCGCTGGACGCCTGGTGGCCGCCGACCTTCACCCCGTCGCCGGTGTTCCGGTCGTGGTTGGCCGCGTCCACGATCCGGGTGGCGAGCCAGAGCACCCGCCGCTGGATCTCGTCGAGGACGTCGAGGTCGTGCTGGTTCACGGTGACTCCATCCGGGCGTCGTCGTTGACGCCGTGCCGAGGGGGTTGCGGGGTGGCCGCGTACTCGAAAAGGACGGGAGGCCGCCGCCGGGTCACGACGGCGGCCTCCCGGGCGGGTCTCAACCCTGGGCGCCGAGGCGCGCCAGGATCAGCTCGCGGACGGTCTTGGCGTCCGCCTGGCCGCGGGTGGTCTTCATGACCGCGCCGACCAGCGCGCCGGCCGCCGCGACCTTGCCACTGCGGATCTTGTCGGCGACGTCCGGGTTGGCGGCGATCGCCTCGTCGACGGCGGCGGTGAGCGCGCCGGTGTCGGAGACCACCTCCAGGCCCCGGTTGGTCATGATCTCGGTCGGCGAGCCCTCGCCGGCCACCACGCCCTCCAGGACGGTACGGGCCAGCTTGTCGTTGAGCTTGCCGGCGTCGACCAGGCTCTGCAGCTCGGCGACCTGCCCCGGGGTGGCACCGACGTCGGCCAGTTCCACGCCGCTCTCGTTGGCCCGCCGGGACAGCTCGCCCAGCCACCACTTGCGGGCGGCGGCAGGGGTGGCCCCGGCGGCGACGGTGGCCTCGATCAGCTCGACCGCGCCGGCGTTGACCACCGACTGCATGTCGAGGTCGGACAGGCCCCAGTCCTGCTGGATCCGCTTGCGCCGCAGCCGCGGCAGCTCCGGCAGGGCGGCCTTCAGCTCGGCCACCCAGGCGGTGTCCGGCGCGAGCGGCACCAGGTCCGGCTCCGGGAAGTAGCGGTAGTCGGTGGCGGTCTCCTTGGACCGGCCGGGGGTGGTGTCCCCGGTGTCCTCGTGGAAGTGCCGGGTCTCCTGGGTGATCCTGCCACCGGCGTCGAGCACGGACGCCTGGCGCAGCATCTCCGAGCGGACCGCCCGCTCGACCGAGCGCAGCGAGTTGACGTTCTTGGTCTCAGTACGCGTGCCCCACTCCTCGCCCGACCTGTTCAGCGAGGTGTTGACGTCGCAGCGCAGCGAGCCCTCCTCCATCCGGACGTCGGAGACGCCCAGGGAGCGGATCACGTCGCGCAGCTCGGTGACGTAGGCCCGGGCCACCTCCGGCGCGAGCGCGCCGGTGCCGGGGATCGGCCTGGTGACGATCTCGACCAGGGGGATGCCGGCCCGGTTGTAGTCGACCAGCGACTCGGTGGCGCCGTGGATCCGGCCGGTGGCGCCGCCGACGTGCAGCGTCTTGCCGGTGTCCTCCTCCAGGTGCACCCGCTCGATGCCGATCCGCACGGTCTCGCCGTTGATCTCGACGTCCAGGTAGCCGTCAACGCAGAGCGGCTCGTCGTACTGGCTGATCTGGAAGTTCTTCGGCATGTCCGGGTAGAAGTAGTTCTTCCGGGCGAACCGGCACCACTCGGCGATGGAGCAGTTCAGCGCGAGGCCGATCCGGATCGTCGCCTCGATGGCCGCCTTGTTGGCCACCGGCAGCGAGCCGGGCAGGCCCAGGCAGACCGGGCAGACCCGGGTGTTCGGCTCGCCGCCGAAGTCGGTCGGGCAGCCGCAGAACATCTTGGTGTTCGTGCCCAGCTCGACGTGGGTCTCCAGGCCGATCACCGGTTCGTAGCGCGCGACGACCTCGTCGTACGCGGGCAGTGTCGTCGTCATCTGAGCTCCAGGCGCGATCCGGACAGAACCGTTCCAGCCTAATGGGGCTGGGTGCGGTCACCTCCCCCGGGTTTCCATCCACGCCGGTACCCGCTGCGGCCCGCCCGGGGAACCGTCCCCGGGCGGGCCCGGGATCAGCGCTCCTCGACCACCCCGAGGTAGATCACCTGCGGGTCGGCCGGGTTGAAGGCGACGCCGGCGATGCCGTCGTGGGGGTTGTGCTGCGAGGTCAGCCGGCCGGTCGACGCGTCGTACCGGTAGAGGTCGGTTCCGTAGCCGCCGAACCAGGTGCCGTACGCGAAGTACAGCACCTCCGGGTCGACCGGGCTGGGCCAGAGCGGGGTGCCGTTGATCAGCGTCGGACCGGCGCCGTCGAGCACCGACGCGAAGCTGCGCCCCCCGTCGGTCGAGCGCCAGATGTGCCGGGCGGAGTTGTCGTTCTGGCTGAGGTCGTAGCCCTCCAACCACACCGTGCGCGGATCGGCCGGGGAGAAGGCGACGGAGAAGCCGTTCGAGCGCGGGGTGGCACCGACCCCGGACGACCTGGTCCAGCTCTGGCCGCCGTCGAACGTCACGTAGCTGCCGTTGCCCATGGTGCCGACGATGACGTGGGCCCGGTCGGCGGGGTCGACGGCCGCCTTGTAGACGTACTCGTTCTGGCCGGCCGGCAGCCCCACGGCGGTCCAGGTGGCGCCGCCGTCACCGGAGTCGTAGATCTGCCCGGCCTTGCTGACCGCCCGCAGCACCCGCGCGTCGGTCCGGTCCACCGACAGCGCGGCCACGCCGTCGGCCGGCACCGGGCCGGCGACCTCGACGACCTGGTCGCCCTGCACCCGGTAGACCGGCTGTTCGTTGATGCCGTACGCGTACGCGGTGCCGTTCGGCCCGGCGGCCAGGTCGTACGTCGCCAGGTTCAGCTCGGTGCCGGCGATCTGCTGCCAGGTGCAGCCGGCGTCGGTGGACCGCTGGATCGACCTCTTGGCGATGGACACCAGCGTGTTCGGCGTGTCCAGCGCGACCAGCCGGGGGTACGCCACGGGGCTGACCGCGGTCGCGGTCGGCGCCAGGAAGGCCCCGTCGTTGCGGGTGAAGGTCACCGAACCGTCGCCCTGCACCACGCCGCACTGCGGGCGGTGCCAGCCGTCGGCGGCGGCGGGGGCGGCGGCGAGGAGGTCGGCGGCACCGGCGACCGTGACGGCCAGCGCGAGTACGCCGCTCAATCGGGAGAGGATCATGATGCATGTCTAGACGTGGACATGCGCCGATCGCCAGAGTTTCGGCTGTCCGAGCCCGGCCATGGCCTGGATCGGACAGCCGCGGAGGGGGCCGGATGTTCGAGTCGTTGGGGCTGACCCCGGTGGAGGAGTCGGTCTACCTGGCGCTGCTGCGCCGGCGGCAGTCGAGCGTGCCGGAGCTCGCCCAGCAGGTCGGCGAGAGCCTGCGGGCGGTGCGCGCGGCGACCGACCGGTTGGCGGATCTCGGCTTCGTCAGCCGGCTCGTCGGCTCCGGCACCCGGCTGCTCGCGACCCGCCCCGACGTCGCCGTGAACGCCCTGGTCGTCCGCCGCACCGAGGAGTTCGCGGCGGCCCGCCGAGCCGCCGAGCGGATCGCGGAGGAGTTCCCGCAGGAGCTGCAGGCCAGCCCGGACGAGCTGCTCGAGATCGTCACCGGCCGGGCCGCCGTGGAGGCCCAGTTCGTCCAGCTCACCCACGGGGTCACCAGTGAGCTGCTGGTCCTCGATCGCCCGCCGTACGCGCAGGAGGTGGCGGCCGCGAACGTGTCCGAGAACCAGCTGCTCGGCCGGGCGGCCAAGGTGCGCGGGATCTACGCCCCGGAGGCGTTCGAGCTGCCCGGCGCCTTCGAACAGGCGATGGCCTCCGTGGCGGCCGGGGAACAGGCCCGGGTGCACACGGACGTGCCGCTGAAGCTGGCGATCGGCGACCGCTCGGTGGCGTTGCTGCCGTTGGCCAGTGAGCGGGCCGTGGACGCCGCGCTGGTGATCCGCGCGCCGCTGGTGGTGTCGGCGCTGGTGAAGCTCTTCGAGATGCTGTGGGCGCAGGCCACCCCGCTGCCGGTCTGGGACCCGGAACAGTCCGCGACCGGGGGCGACGAGCTGGACCTGCGGCTGCTGGGGCTGCTCGCCACCGGGCTCAAGGACGAGGCCATCGCCCGGGAGCTGGGCGTGAGCGTACGCACCCTGGGCCGCCGCGCGTCCGCCCTGCTGACCGCCCTCGGCGCCCGTACCCGGTTCCAGGCCGGGTTGCAGGCCGGGCGACGCGGCCTGGCCTGATCCCCGGATCGGGGCCCGGGTACGCCACCGGCGCCGGCGGAGATCCGCCGGCGCCGGTGAACCGCGTCGTGCGCTACAGCGCCGGCGGGGTGAACGTGCCCACCGTGGACTCCAGCGCCGCGGCGACCCGGTACATCCGGTCGTCGGCCATGGTCGGGGCCATGATCTGGAGACCGACCGGGAGTCCCTCGGAGAGCCCGCACGGGACCGAGATGGCCGGTCCGCCGTACAGGTTGGTCGGGATGGTGAACAGGTCGGCCAGGTACATCTGGTACGGGTCGGAGGTACGCGCCCCGATCGGGAAGGCCACGAACGGCGTGGTCGGCGAGATCAGCGCGTCCACCTGCTCGAACGCGGCGTTGAAGTCGCGCGTGATCAGGGTGCGGACCTTCTGCGCCTGGCCGTAGTAGGCGTCGTAGTAGCCCGAGGAGAGGGCGTACGTGCCGATCATGATGCGCCGCTTCACCTCGGGGCCGAAGCCGGCCTCGCGGGTCAGCGACATGACCTCCTCCAGCGACCGGTTGCCGTCGTCGCCGACCCGCAGGCCGAACCGGACGCCGTCGAACCGGGCCAGGTTGGAGGAGCACTCGCTCGGCGCGATCAGGTAGTACGCCGGCAGCGCGTACTTGAAGTGCGGGCAGGACACCTCGACGATCTCGGCGCCCAGCTTGGCCAGGGCCTCGACCGACTCGCGGAACGCCGCCATCACGCCCGGCTCGGCGCCCTCGCCGGTGAACTCGGTGACCACACCGAGCTTCACCCCGGTCAGGTCGCCGGTCGCGCCGAGCCTCGCCGCGCCCACCACGTCCGGCACCGGGGCCGGGATGGAGGTGGAGTCGCGCGGGTCGTGGCCGCCGATAACCTGGTGCAGCAGCGCGGCGTCCAGCACGGTACGCGCGCACGGGCCGGGGGTGTCCAGGGACGAGGAGAACGCCACCAGGCCGTACCGGGAGGTGCCGCCGTAGGTGGGCTTCGCGCCGACGGTGCCGGTGACCGCGCCCGGCTGGCGGATCGAACCGCCGGTGTCCGAGCCGATCGACAGCGGCGCCTCGTACGCGGCCAGCGCCGCGGCGCTGCCGCCGCCGGAGCCGCCCGGGATCCGCTCCAGGTCCCACGGGTTACGGGTCGGCCCGTACGCGGAGTATTCCGTGGAGGAGCCCATCGCGAACTCGTCCATGTTGGTCTTGCCGAGCATCACCGTGCCGGCGGCGCGCAGCCGCTCGACGATGGTCGCGTCGTACGGCGGACGCCAGCCCTCCAGGATCTTCGACCCGACGGTGGTCGGCACGCCCTTGGTGGTGAGCACGTCCTTCACCGCGACCGGCACGCCCGCGAGGGGACCGAGCTCCTCGCCGGCGGCCCGGCGCTCGTCCACGCCCCGGGCGGCGGCCAGCGCGCCCTCGGTGTCGACGTGCAGGAAGGCGTGGACCTGGTCGTCCACGGCGGCGATCCGGTCCAGGTGGGCCCGGGTGACCTCGACCGCCGAGGTCTCGCCGGCGGCGACGAGGCCCGCGATCTCGCTCGCGGTCAGCTTGGTCAGGTCGCTCATGAAGCCACATCCTCGTCCAGGATCCGCGGGACGCGGAACCGCTGCTCCTCGGCGTCGGGCGCACCCGACAGCGCCTCCTGCGGGGTCAGCCCGGGCACCACCACGTCCTCCCGGAGGACGTTGGTCAGCGGCACCGAGTGGGACGTCGGCGGGATGTCCGCCGCGGCGACCTCGCCGACCTGGGCGACCGACTGGAGGATCACGTCCAGCTGACCGGCGAAGGTGTCCAACTCCTCCTCGGTGACGGCGAGCCGCGACAGTCGCGCGAGGTGCGCGACCTCCTCGCGGGAGATGGCGGCCATCGGGTGCCCCCTTCGTGGCTGTCCTGCTGTGTCTGCGGTGTGCCGGCCGCGCGCCCGACCGTGTCGATGACGCGCGGTGACCGGAGCGAGTCTATTGTCCCGCCGTCGCCCCGACGTCTCCGACTCCCCCGGCAACCCGTCCGCCGGCCGCCGCATCCGCCGCGGCACCGGCTCCGCGACCGCCGGGCCCGGCCGCCGATCAGCGGGCCGGACGGTGCGGTCCGTCGGCGTCGGCGCTCACCGTGGGGCGGACCGGGCGATACCGGGACAGCCAGGTGGCCAGCTCCTCGGCCGGCATGGGCCGGGCGTGGAACCAGCCCTGGGCCACGTCGCAGCCGGCCGCGTGCAGCAACCGCCAGGTGCGCTCGTCCTCCACGCCCTCGGCCACCACCCGCAGCCCGAGCGCCCCGGCCAGCTCGATCATCGACCGGACGATCGCCGCGTCGTCCGGGTCGTCGGCCATGCCGAGGACGAACGACCGGTCCACCTTCACCTCGGACAGCGGCAGCCGGCGCAGGTGCTGCAGGGACGAGTACCCGGTGCCGAAGTCGTCCAGCGCGATGCCGACGCCGATCCGGTGCAGCTGGGAGATGCTGGCCAGCACCCGCCGCGGGTCGGCCATCAGGGCGCCCTCGGTGATCTCCACCTGGAGCCGGTCGGGCCGGACGCCGTACCGGGCCAGCCGGTCGGCGATCTGCTCGGCGATCTCCCCGGTGTGCAGGTCCCGCACGCTGACGTTGAGCGCGGCGCGCAGCGTGATGCCCGCCGCCGACCACTTCGCCACCTGTTCCAGCACGTCGTCGACCACCCGACGGGTGAGCAGCCGCATCACCGCGCTCTGCTCGGCGACCTGGATCAGCTCCCCGGGGTCGACCATGCCCCGGCGCGGGTGCCGCCAGCGCAGCAGCGCCTCCACACCGACGACCTCGCCGGTAGCGATGGCGATCTGCGGTTGGTAGTACATGGTGATCTCGCCCGGGTCCCCGGCCGGGTCGGCGGTCGGGGCGTCGCCGCGCGGGCTGACGTGGGTGGCGGAGGCGTCGATCGGCTCGTCCTCCCGGTGGCCGCCGGCCGGCTCCGCCGGGGCCGCCGCCTCGGTCGCGCCCGCCGCCGCCTCGGTCGCGCCCGCCGCGGCGTCGGTCGCGCCCGCCGCGGCGTCGGTCGCGAGCGCGTGGGCGGACCGGCGGCGGATCGGGTCGGCGGCGGTGACGATCCGGTTGATCAGCTCGTCGTCGGGGCGGACCTCCACCCGCTCGCGGCGCCGGCGCAGCCAGCGCCGCCCCGGGGCGTCGCCGGCCTGCGCCGCCCCGCGGCCACCGTTGCGGGGCACGACGTCGCGCCGGCCCCCACGTTCCGGCCCGGCCAGTTCGGGGGCGGGGGCGAGAGCCGCGCCGTCGCCGCCGCGCACCCCGCCGGGCGGCTGCTCGACCGGCGCGCTCGGGGTGGACTCCAGCACCCGGCGCAGGTCGGCCAGGAGACTGAGCCGCTCGGCGGAGTTGTGGTCGGACTCGGCCGCGTACACGGCGACCGTGTCGTTGCGGTGCTTGGCGTCGTACATGGCCACGTCGGCGTGGCGCATCAGGGTGGCGAAGTCCTCGCCGTGCTCCGGGAAGATCGCGATGCCGATCGAGCCGCCGACGTCCAACGGCAACCCGTCCAGCGGGACCGGCTCGGCGAGCGCGGCGACCACCCGGTCGGCCAGCTCGCGGGCCTCGTCGACGCCGGTGAGCCGGGGCACGACGATGGCGAACTCGTCGCCGCCGAGGCGGGCCAGCAGCTCGCGCTCCCCCACCACGTCGGCCAGCCGGGCGCTCACCTCGACCAGCAGCCGATCCCCCACCGCGTGCCCGAGGGCGTCGTTGACGTGCTTGAACCGGTCCAGGTCGAGCAGCAGCAGGGCGAGGTGGGCGTCCGGCTCGCCCCGGGCCGCCCGCTCGGCGTGCAGGTGCACCTGCTCGGCCACCTCGGTCAGCAGCGCCTTGCGGTTGGGCAGGCCGGTGAGCGGGTCGAGGGCGGCCAACTGCTCCCGCTCGGCGGAGAGCCGAGCCATCCGGTAGACGGCGAAGAGCGGCACCAGCACCAGCGGGATCAGCGCGGCGCTGGCTCGGGCGGCGGCCACCAGCACCGGCGCGAGCAGCAGCAGCGCGCCGGTGGAGAGCAGCTCGTACGCGAGGCCGAGGCGGACGGTGGGCCACCAGCGGTCGCCGAAGCGCAGCCGGATCGCCGAGCTGACCAGCGCGTAGTTCACCGCGAACCAGGCCGCGATGGCGGCGAACACCACCGCCACGTCGGTCCAGCGCAGCCGGCCGCCGTCGAAGAGGTGACCGGGCCCGAGCCGGGTGACCGCGTACGCGGCGGCGAGCGCGCAGGCGTACTGCGCGGCGTTGAACCCGGTGCGCCAGACGGCGTACCCCATCCGCCAGCCGGAGACGGCCACGGCCACGGCCTGCACGGCGACGGCCGGGCCGAGCCCCCAGCCGAGCAGGATGGCGAAGGTGAAGCAGGTCGACGGGAAGACCGCCGAGGTCTCCCGGCGGCCCGGCGGCACGAACGGCCGGGCGTCGCAGGCGACGGCGAGCGCGGCCATCGTCCAGAAGGCTGTCGGCAGGTCGGGCAGCCGGTCGGGCAGCCCGGCCAGCGGGCCGGCCGAGACCAGCACGGCCAGCGCGCCGATCGCCGCGACGAAGCCGAAGAACGCCGCCGCCCGGCCGGCTGGGACGGAGTTTCGCGGGTCGGCGGTCTCCATCGCGCACCTCCCGGGGACAGCGTGGCGTGCGTCGTTTCACACGCCGTACGACAATGAAACGCCCTCGGTGCCGATTTCCCCGACGCGACAGTCACGAATCGGTCGTAGTCGTAATTAAGTTGGAATACGCGACCAGGTCGCTTCAAGATTCACATTGCCCCGGCTCAGCCCTCGACGCGGGCCACCTCACGGGCCGCGTCCGGGCCGGACTCCAGCAGCACCCGGAAGCCGTCCTCGTCGAGGACCGGCAGCTTGAGGCTGGCCGCCTTGTCGGCCTTGGAACCGGGGTTGTCGCCGACCACCACGAAGCTGGTCTTCTTGGACACCGAACCGGTGACCTTGCCGCCCCGGCTCTGGATCGCCTCGGACGCCTGGTCGCGGCTGAACCCGGCGAGGGTGCCGGTGACCACCACGGTCAGCCCCTCCAGCGGACGCGGCCCCTCCTCGCCGGCCTCCTCGGCCATCCGTACGCCGGCCCGCCGCCACTTCTCGACCACCTCGCGGTGCCAGTCGACGGCGAACCACTCCTTGATGCTGGCGGCGATGGTCGGGCCGACGCCGTCCACCGAGGACAGTTCCTCCTCGCCGGCCGCCTCGATGGCGTCGATCGAGCGGAAGTGCCGGGCCAGGGCCTGCGCCGCCGTCGGGCCGACGTGCCGGATGGAGAGCGCGACGAGCACCCGCCACAGGTCCCGCTCCTTGGCCACGGCGAGGTTGTCCAGCAGCTTGGTGGCGTTGCTGCCGAGCGTGCCGTCCTTGTTGACGAAGAACGGCGAGCGGGCGAGCTGCTCGGCGTCGAGGGCGAAGAGATCGCCCTCGTCGTGGATGGTCCCGGCGTCGAGCAGCGCGGCGGCGCCCTTGTAACCGAGCACCTCGATGTCGAAGGCGCCCCGGCCGGCCAGGTGGAAGACCCGCTCCCGCAACTGGGCGGGGCAGCTGCGCGAGTTGGGGCAGCGGATGTCGACGTCCGCCTCCTTCTCCGGCCGCAGCGGGGTGCCGCAGGCCGGGCAGGTGGTCGGCATGACGAACGGACGGGCGTCGGTGGGCCGCAGGTCGACCACCGGGCCGAGCACCTCGGGGATGACGTCGCCGGCCTTGCGCAGCACCACGGTGTCGCCGATCAGCACGCCCTTGCGCTCGACCTCCTGGGCGTTGTGCAGGGTGGCCAGGGCGACCGTGGAGCCGGCCACCCGGACCGGTTCGAGCACGGCGAACGGGGTGACCCGGCCGGTGCGCCCGACGTTGACGTCGATGTCGAGCAGCTTGGTGGTCACCTCCTCGGGCGGGTATTTGAAGGCGATCGCCCAGCGCGGCGCGCGGCTGGTGGAGCCGAGCCGGCCCTGGATGGAGACCGGGTCGACCTTGACCACCACGCCGTCGATCTCGTGCTCGACGTCGTGCCGGTGCTCGCCGTAGTAGGCGATGTAGTCGGCCACGCCGGCCAGGTCGGGCACCACCCGCCAGCGGTCGCTGGTGGGCAGCCCCCAGGCCTTCAGCGCCGCGTACGACTCGGACTGCGCGGTCGGCTGGAAGCCCCGGCGGGCACCGATGCCGTGCACCACCAGGCGCAGCGGCCGGGACGCGGTGACCCGCGGGTCCTTCTGCCGCAGGCTGCCGGCCGCGGCGTTGCGCGGGTTGGCGAACGGCGCCTTGCCCTGCTCGACCAGGCCGGCGTTGAGGTCGGCGAAGGCGGCGACCGGGAAGTAGATCTCGCCCCGCACCTCGAGGAAGTCGGGCACGTCCGGGAAGTCGTCGGACGGGGTGAGCCGGGCGGGCACGTCCTTGATGCTGCGCACGTTGGCGGTGACGTCCTCACCGGTGCGACCGTCGCCCCGGGTCGCGGCCCGGACCAGCCGGCCCTTGTCGTAGGTGAGGTTGATGGCCAGGCCGTCGACCTTCAGCTCGCAGAGGTAGGGCACCGGGCCCCCGGCGTCCCGCTCGACCCGCTCACCCCAGGCGGCCAGCTCCTCGTCGGCGAAGGCGTTGTCCAGCGAGAGCATCCGCTCGGCGTGGGTGACCGGGGTGAAGTCGGTGGAGAAGGTGCCGCCGACCCGCTGGGTCGGCGAGTCGGGGGTACGCAGCGCCGGGTATTCGGCCTCCAGCGCCTCCAGCTCGCGCAGCTGCTGGTCGAACTCGGCGTCCGAGATGATCGGCGCGTCGAGCACGTAGTAGCGGTACTGGTGCTCGGTCAGCTCCTGGCTGAGCGTGGCGTGCCGCTCCCAGACCTCCGGGGTCGGCTCGGCGCCGGCCGCCGCCTCCTGGGCGGGGCTGACCGCCTGGGGAACCGCTTCTTCGGACACGCCGCCGCCTTCGGACACGCTGTCGACCTCCCGTGCTCGTGCTACCTCCGAACCGTAGCGGTCGGGGCTGACAACCGTCCCGCCAGCCGCCCTGACCAGGGGCGCGGACCGCCCCGCGCGGTCGCGCCGCCGGGCGGTGGGGGCCGGGCCGTGCGACGATCGCCGCACGGCGGTGGACCGCCACGGACGAGAGGCGGGGTACGCATGCCCGACGGGCTGCTCTGGGCGGCGCTGATCGTGGCCGCCGTCGCCGCCGGCTGGCTGTGGAGCGAGTGGCGCCGGCGGGCCGCCACTCGGCGGTCCGCACCGGCGGGCCGGCGGCCGGGGCGGGGCGGCGCGCCGCCGCGGCCCCGGGACGCCGGGCGGGGGCCGGCCGGCACGCCTCGCCCGGCCGAGGTCTGGTGGGCCGACGTGCCCTACGCCGACGGGACCGGTTCGAAGGTGCGCCCCTGCCTCGTACTGCGCGTCGACGGCCGGGACGCCGAGGTCCTGAAGATCACCAGCCAGGACAAGTCGGACCGGGACGACCATGTCCGCATCCCCACCCGGAGCTGGGACCGGGGCGCCGACCACGACAGCTGGCTGGACATCAGCGAACCGATCCCGATCCGGGCCACCGCCTTCGCGGACAAGGCCGGCGACTGCGACCCCGGACTGTGGAAGCAACTCCGCCGCCTCCCGCACCTCACCACCTGACCCAACCGGCACCGGGGTCAGTCGCGCGGTGCGGCCAGGGTGGTGAGTTGGTCGGCGTACTCGATGCGGGTGGACCAGTCGGCGGGCCAGGCGGCCATGCCGTGGGCGGCCCCGACGAAGGCGCCGGCGAGCGCCGCGATGGAGTCGGAGTCGCCGGCCGTGGTGGCGCCCCGGGCCAGCGCGCCGACCGGCTCGTCGGGGTGCCGCAGCGCGCAGAGCAGCGCGGTCACCAGGGCCTCCTCGGCGATCCAGCCCTCGCCGGTGAGCCGGCACGGATCCTCGCCGTCGTCCGGGCGGGCCAGGGCCGCGTCGAGCCGGCCCAGCACCCGCAGGCACTCGTCCCAGCCGCGGGCGATGAACTCCTCCGGCGTCCGCGCGCCGGGGCGCTGCCACAGGTCGCCCAGCCAGTCGCCCCGGTAGACGGTGCGCTGCTCGTGGGCCCGGGCGGTGAGCAGGCCGGGCAGGTCGGCCAGGGCGGCGCCGTCGCGCAGCAGCCGGACCGCGTACGCGGTCAGCTCGCTGGCCGCCAGGCCGGTCGGGTGCCCGTGGGTCAGGCCGGCCTGGAGCTGGGCCAGCCCGGCGAGGGTGTCGAGGTCGACGTCGAGCAGCCCGACCGGGGTGACCCGCATGTTGGCCCCGCACCCCTTCGAGCCGATCACCGTGGCCTCCTGCCAGCGGGTGCCCCGGTCCAACTCCGCGCACGCCCGCAGGCAGGTCATCCCGGGCGCGCGGTTGTTGTCCGGGCTGACCGACCACTCGACGAACCGCCGCCGCAGCAGCGGCTCCACCACCTCCGGCGTGTGCTCGGGCGCCTCGTGCAGCGCCCAGGCCACGGCCAGCGCCATCTGGGTGTCGTCGGTGACCAGCGCCGGGTCGTCGGTCAGCTCCCGAGGACCGGACGGGCCGTACCGCCCGACGATCTCGGTGACGGTGAGGAATTCGGTGGGCCTGCCCAGGGCGTCCCCGTAGGCGAGCCCGAAGAGCGAGCCGGAGGCGCGGCGCGGCGCGGAGTCGGTCACGATGGTGATCATGCCCGGCCGGCGCAAGGCCGCCGCCGGCGGTCAGTCCCAGCAGAGGCAGAACGGGTGGCCGGCCGGGTCGGCGTAGACCCGGAAACTCTCCCCTTCACCGGGCAGCCGCCGGGCGCCCAGCGCCAGCGCCGCCTTCTCCGCCGCCTCGATGTCGTCCACCGTCACGTCCAGGTGGAGCTGCTGCGGCCGTTCCGGGTCGGGCCAGTCGGGGGCACGCAGGTCGAGCGCCTTCTGGAAGGCGATCCGGGGCTGGTGCCCGGGCGGGCCGCCGAGCACCACCCAGTCGTCACCGTCGGAGTTGTCCTCGATCAGCGGGAGGCCGAGCAGCTCCGCGTAGAAGCCGGCCAGCGCGCGTGGGTCGGGACAGTCGATCACCGTGGAACGCAGCTGTCCAATCATGGCGGTCATCCTGCCCCGCCGGTACGACAGGAAACCCCTACTCCTCGTACAGCCGGCGCCCGGCGTCCCGGCAGGCGGTCAGGACCGCCCGGGCGTACGCGGGGGTGGCCCCGGCCAGGCCGCAGGCGGGGGTGACCACGACCTGCTCGGCGAGCCGGCGGCGGGGGAAGCCGAGCTGGTCCCAGAGCCGGCGTACCCGGTCGGCGACCTGGGCCGAGGTCGGCGCGCGACCGGCCGACGGCGGCAGCGCGGGCGCGGCGCCGGCCAGCAGCCCGAGCCCCGCGTCGATCGCCTCGCCGAGCGGGTCCAGGTCGGTGACCAGGCCGAGGTCGAGGGCGACGGCGACCGCCCCGGCGTCGCGGATCAGCGCCAGCGGCACGTCGGGGGCGCAGCAGTGCACCACGGTCGGCGCCCCGGCCGCCTCGATCACGCCGCGCAGCAACGCCCCGGCCACGCCGGACTCCACCGCCCGGTGGGTGCCGAAGCCGCTCTCGGTGGGCACCCGCCCGGCGAGCACCGCGGGCAGGGACGGCTCGTCGAGCTGGAGCAGCACCGACGCGCGGGGCAGCCGACGGGCCACCGCCGCGACGTGCCCGCGCAGCCCCTCGCCGAGCGAGCCGGCGAGGTCCCGGACGGCGCCCGGGTCGCGGAGCAGCCGGCCGCCGATGGGCAGTTCGAGCGACGCGGCCAGGGTGAACGGGCCGGCGGCCTGGACCTTGACCGGTCCGGCGTACTCCTCGGCCTGCTCGGCGAGCTGGTCGAGGTCGCGTTCCATCAGGTCCCGGGCGCGGCGCACGTCCTTGCCGGGGCGCGGGGCGATCCGCCAGCGGGCCGCGTACAGCTCGACCGGCAGTTCGACGAGGAGGCCGCCGGTACGGCCGATCAGGTCGGCGCCGGGGCCGCGGGCGGGCAGTTCGGCCAGGTGTGGCAGGGCGGGCAGCTCGCCGAGCACGATGCGCTGCGCCTCGGCGATGTCGGTGCCGGGCAGCGAACCGATCCCGGTCGCCGCCCCGGCGGGCCAGGGCCAGAGCTGATCACTCACCGCCGCAGCTTATCCACCGCCCCGCCCACCGCAGGGAGCGATCCCGGCGACGGTTCGTGCGGTGCGAGCGCGCAGCGGGGTCGAGAGGTCGATCCGCCGCGGCACCCCGGGTGGCTGCGACCGGCCCCGGCCGTTCGGCGGACGGCAGGTTTCGCGCGCTACGAACGTGATGACGCAGACGGTTCACGGTCGCGGAGCAGAATTCGCGGTCGCGGAGCAGAGACGGCCCGGATGCTCCCTGGCTGGGACCGCCGGCCTGAGTCGTTCACGTCATCAAGTTCGTAGCCTCCGACAAGCTCTCTGCCTCCTCGCCCCCGGCGAGAAGGAACGCGACCTGCGGGAGACGACGACTCAGTCGGTGATGGTGGCCGAGCCGAGGACGATGTCGCCGGCGGGGTCCGGACGGTAGGCCACGATCGCCTGGCCGGCGGCCACGCCACGGACCGGGCGGCGCAGCGACGCCTGCAACTCCTCCGCGTCCAGCGACACCGTGGCGGCCACCACGTCGCCGTGCGCCCGCAGCTGCACCTCGCACTCGATCGGCCCGGCGGGCCGGTCGCCGCCGGTCCAGACCGGGCGGGCGGCCCGGACCCGGTCGACCTCCAGCGCCTCGGCCGGGCCCACGGTGACGGTGTTGGTCTTCGGCGTGATGGAGAGCACGTAGCGGGGGCGGCCGTCCGGGGCGGGCCGGTCCAGGTGCAGGCCGCGCCGCTGGCCGACGGTGTACTGGTAGGCGCCGGTGTGGTTGCCGACGACCGCGCCGGTGAGCGCGTCCACCACGTCGCCGGGGGCCTCGCCGAGCCGCCGCGCCAGGAAGCCGCGGGTGTCGCCGTCGGCGATGAAGCAGATGTCGTGCGAGTCGGGCTTCTCGGCCACCGCCAGGCCACGCCGGGCGGCCTCCGCCCGGACCTCGGCCTTGGTGGAGTCGCCGAGCGGGAAGATCGACCGGTCGAGCTGCTCGCGGGTCAGCACCGCGAGGACGTACGACTGGTCCTTGGCCAGGTCCACGCTGCGCCGCAGCAGGCCGTCGGCGCCCAGCCGGGCGTGGTGGCCGGTCACCACCGCGTCGAAGCCGAGGGCCACCGCCCGGTCCAGCACCGCGGCGAATTTGATCTTCTCGTTGCAGCGCAGGCACGGGTTCGGGGTACGCCCGGCCGCGTACTCGGCGACGAAGTCGTCCACCACGTCCTCGTGGAACCGGTCGGCCATGTCCCACACGTAGAACGGGATGCCGATCACGTCGGCGGCCCGGCGGGCGTCCCGGGAGTCCTCCAGGGTGCAGCAGCCCCGGGCGCCGGTGCGGTAGGTCTGCGGGTTGCGGGCCAGCGCCAGGTGCACGCCGGTCACGTCGTGCCCGGCCTCCACCGCGCGCGCCGCCGCCACGGCGGAGTCCACCCCGCCCGACATCGCCGCCAGAACCCTCACCAGCTCACTCCCCTCGTCCTCACCGAGGGTATCCGGGTCAGCGGGGCGTGCGGAGAGCGGCCGCGCGCCGGGCCCGTTCCACGGCGGCCGGCAGCGCGGCGATGAGGGCGTCGACGTCCGCCCCGGTGCTGGTGTGGCCGAGGGTGAACCGCAGCGAGGACCGGGCCCGGTCGTCGTCGGCGCCCATGGCCAACAGCACGTGCGAGGGCTGGGCCACCCCGGCGGAGCAGGCCGAACCGGTCGAGCAGGCGATGCCCTGGGCGTCGAGGAGGAGCAGCAGGGCATCTCCCTCGCAGCCGGGGAAGGAGAAGTGCGCGTTGCCGGGGAGCCGGTCGGCCGGGTCACCGTTGAAGATCACCTCGGGGACCGCCTGCCGGACCCGCTCGACCAGCTCGTCGCGGAGCGCGGCGACCCGGGCCGCGTACTCCTGCTGGCCCTTGACCGCGGCCTCGACGGCGACCGCGAAGGCCACGATGCCGGCGGTGTCCAGGGTGCCGGAGCGGACGTCCCGCTCCTGGCCGCCGCCGTGCAGCAGCGGGGTGGCGGCGACGTCCCGGGCCAGCAGCAGCGCGCCGACCCCGGCCGGACCGCCGAGCTTGTGCCCGGTGACGGTGAGCGCGGACACGCCGCTGGCCGCGAAGTCGACCGGCACCTGGCCGACCGCCTGGATCGCGTCGGTGTGGAACGGCACACCGTGCTCGGCGGCGACCGCGGCCAGCTCGGCCACCGGCTGGACCGTGCCCACCTCGTTGTTGGCCCACATGGCGGTGACCAGGGCCACCCGGTCGCCGGGTGCGGCGAGCTCGGCCCGCAGCCGCTCGGGGTCCAGCCGGCCGGCCGCGTCCACCGGCAGCCAGCCGACCTCGGCGCCCTCGTGCGCGGCGAGCCAGTCCACCGCGTCCAGCACCGCGTGGTGCTCGACGGCGCTGGAGACCACCCGGGTCCGCTCGGCGTGGGCGGCGCGGCGGGCCCAGAAGATGCCCTTCACCGCGAGGTTGTCGCTCTCCGTGCCGCCGCCGGTGAAGATGACCTCGGAGGGGCGGGCGCCGAGCACGGCGGCCACCCGCTCGCGCGACTCCTCCACCCGCCGCCGGGCGCGCCGACCCGCCGCGTGCAGCGACGACGCGTTGCCCACCTCGCGGGCCGTGGCGACGTACGCCTCGAGTGCCTCGTCGAGCATCGGGGTCGTCGCCGCGTGATCCAGGTATGCCATCACCGTTCAGCCTAACGGCCGAGCCGGGTACCGCCGGATGCCGGACCACCCGTCCCGGGGTGCCAGGGACGACCGAGCTGTTCCCGCTGGGTACGCTGAGCAAGACTGATCGGCGGGCCGGCTCAGCTCCCCGGCCCGCCGATCAGCTCCTTCCACCGCACGGAAGGCCGCAACGACGAGAGCCGCCGCCCGGGTCACCGGACGGCGGCTCTGTCGTTCAGCCCGGCGGCGTCACTTCCGCTTGCGGATCTCCTCGGCGGCCTGCGGGACGACCTTGAACAGGTCGCCGACCACGCCGAAGTCGGCCAGCTCGAAGATCGGGGCCTCGGCGTCCTTGTTCACCGCGACGATGGTCTTCGAGGTCTGCATGCCGGCCCGGTGCTGGATCGCGCCGGAGATGCCGAGCGCGACGTAGAGCTGCGGGGAGACCGTCTTGCCGGTCTGGCCGACCTGGAACTGGTGCGGGTAGAAGCCGGAGTCGACCGCCGCCCGGGACGCGCCGACCGCGCCGCCGAGCAGGTCGGCCAGCTCCTCGACCAGCTTGAAGTTGTCGGCGTTGCCGACGCCGCGACCGCCGGAGACGACAACCGAGGCCTCGGTGAGCTCGGGGCGGGAGCCCTTCTGCTCGGCGACCCGCTCGACGACCTTGGCCAGCTTGTCCGCGTCGGCGACCGACACGGTGAGCTGCTCGACGGCCGGGGTGGCCGCGGCCGGGGCCGGGTTGACCGAGTTCGGCCGTACGGTGACCAGCGGCAGGCCCTTGGTGACCTTGGACTTGACGATGGTGGAGCCGGCGAAGGCGACCTGGGTGGCGGTGCCGTCAGCGGCGAGGGCGACCACGTCGGTCAGGATGCCGTTGTCCAGCTTGACGGCCAGGCGGGCGGCGATCTCCTTGCCCTCCTGCGAGGAGGCGAGCAGCACGGCGGCCGGCTGGACCCGACCGACCAGCTCGGCCAGCACGGTGGCCTTCGGGGCCACCAGGTAGCCGTCGATCTCCTCGCCCTCAGCGGCGTAGATCTTCTCCGCGCCGTACTCGCCCAGCTTGGCGCTCAGCGCCTCGGCGGCGCCGGCGCCACCGAGCACGACCGCGCTCGGGGTGCCCAGCTCGCGGGCGAGGGTGAGCATCTCGAGGGTGACCTTCTTGACGCCGAATTCCCGGGTGGCTTCGACGACGACGAGAACCTCAGACATGTCCAGACCTCTCACACGAACTTCTCGGTGGCGAGGAACTCGACCAGCTTCGCGCCGCCCTCGCCCTCGTCGGTGATCTTCTCGCCGCCGGAGCGCGGCGGGCGCTTGGTGTGCTCCAGCACGGCGCTGGTCGCGCCGTCGAAGCCCACCTCGGTGGGGGCGACGCCGAGGTCACCCAGGGAGAGCGTCTGCACCGGCTTCTTCTTGGCGGCCATGATGCCCTTGAAGGACGGGTAGCGCGGCTCGTTGATGGTGTCCCAGACGGAGACCACGGCCGGGGTCGAGGCGGTGACCACCTCGTAGCCCTCCTCGGTCTGCCGCTCGACGGTCAGGGTGGCGCCGTCGACGGTGAGCTTGCGCGCGCCGGTCAGCGCGGCCACGCCGAGCCGCTCGGCGATCATGTGCGGCATGACCTGGACCCGGCCGTCGGTCGACTCGGCGCCGCAGATCACCAGGTCGGCGCCGAGCTGACCGAGGGCGGCGGCGAGCACCTTCGAGGTGGCCACGGCGCAGGACCCGTGCAGCGCGTCGTCCACCACGTGCACGGCCTTGTCCGGACCCATGGAGAGCGCCTTGCGGATCGACTCGGTCGCCCGGTCCGGACCCATGGTCAGGATGGTGACCTCGCCGCCGTGCGTCTCCTTGATCTTCAACGCCTCTTCGATGGCGTACTCGTCCATCTCGTTGATGACGTTGTTCGCCGAACCGCGGTCGACGGTGTTGTCGTCAGATCGCAGGCTGCGGTCCGCGCCCGAATCGGGCACCTGCTTGACGAGTACGACGATGTTCATCGCGCTTCGACGACCCTCCTGTTTGGTGTAGCGATCACTCGCCCGGTCACGGGCGCAGCCTCCCGCGTGACTTAACGATCGGTCAACCGCGAGCTGCTGTGCAGTTGCCCACGGCGCAATGTTACCCGCAAGTAGCATCGCCTCCCCGGGGCCTCAGAGTGACACAGGTCACCGAGCGTCGCCACGCCGGGTAAGCTTCCGAAACAGGGAGATGGTGGACATGTCGGAAATTGGCGTCACAGCGCGCGGACGGGACACGGCGGAAGGCATCGCCACCTCCCGCCGTCCCTGCCGCCGGATGCTCCCGGACACCTACCGGTGCACCTGCGGGCGGGTCCGGGACCGCTGCGTCCGGGCCAGCGTCCACGCCCTCTGGTCGACCGAACCGGTCAGGCGGGCTCGGCCAGCGCGACCCTGATCTTGTCGACCACCGCCGCCTCGGCCGGCGCCACTCCCCGGCTGACCTGCGCCACCTGCTCCGCGGCGGCCAGCACCACCGACCGGTAGGTCTCGACATCCCCGGGCGACTTCGCCCGAAGGATCTCCACCGCCCGGCTCAGCGCCGGGAGCACGGTCGCCTCGATCTCCAGCGCGGAGTCGTGCGACAGCTCCGGCAGCGGACCGGTGGTCAGCGCCGCCTTCACCACCCCACTGGCGTCGGCGAGCGCCCCGGAGGCGGCGATGCTCTCCCGCACCATGGCCAGCATGCCGGGCACCGCGTTGGAGACCAGGAAGACCGCCCCGAAGGCCCCCGTCTTGAGGGTGAGCTGCTCGTCCGCCGTCAACGGTTCCATGATCACGGAGTGTAGACGTACGGGGTCGTGGTGGTGACCGCAACGAGCCCGAGCCGCTCCAGGATCGGCCGGCTGTCCGGCGAGCAGTCCACCTGCACCAACGTCTTGCCGCGCTGCTCGGCCAGCCGCGCCCGGTACGCGACCAGCGCCCGGTAGATGCCCTTCTTCCGCCACTCGGGCAGGGTCGAGCCGCCCCAGAGCGTGGCGAAGCCGGTGCCGCGCAGGTAGCGCACCCAACCCGCGCTGACCACGGTGTCCCCCGCCTCGGCCACCACGATGGTGATCGACTGCGGGTCGGCCTCGATCTCCTTCGCCAGCCCGGTCACCAGGTGACTCCGGTCCTCGTGCCAGACCGCCTCCTCCATCGCGGCGATCCGCTCCAGGTCCTCGCGGGTGGTCACCTCGCGCAGGCGTACCCCCTCGGGCAGCACCGGGACGGCGGCGGCCAGGGCCGCGACCGGGCCGACCACCACGGTCTCCACGTCCTCCGGCACGAAGCCGGCGGCGCGCAACCGGTCCCCCAGGTCGGCCGGCTCGTCGTGGCCGTTGAGCTTCCACTCGACCTCCTCGCCCCGGGCCCGGAAGATCTCCACCTGCCGGGCGATCAGCGCGTCCAGCTCCGCCCCGGCCAGTCCGTCGAGGGTCCGGTAGGTGAGGAAGCCGCCCCGGTCCAGGCCGAGGATGCGGACCAGCGGGCCGTCCCGTTCCACGGTCACCCCGGCGGGCACCGGGTCCGGAATCTCCGGGCGGATCTGGTTGTCGTAGGCCTCGCGCAGGCTGCGCGCGTCAAGATCGGTCATCCCTCCAGGCTAGGCACCGGGCAAAGCGGATAATCGGCGACGTGTGGGAGACGATCAGGCGCTGGTTCGATCCGCGCGAGCTGCGGTCCGTGGGCACCACGCCCGACTACCGCTTCTCGCTGGCCAACGAGCGCACATTCCTGGCGTGGCTGCGGACCGGTCTGGCGCTGATCGCCGGTGGGCTGGCCGCCGCGCAGTTCCTGCCCCGGCTGCCGCTGGCCCACCTGCGCGAGGTGATCGCCGTCGCGCTGCTGCTGCTCGGCGCCACGGTGGCGATCCGGGCGGTGGACCACTGGGCGCGCACCGAGCGGGCCATCCGCCTGGGCGAGGAGCTGCCCGCCTCCCGCTTCCCGGCGGTGCTGGCCCTGATCGTCGCGCTCGGCGCGCTGCTGCTGGTGGTCGCCGTGCTGGTCCGGGGGGTCGAGTGACCCGCGACCCCGGGCTGCAACCCGAGCGGACCCGGCTGGCCTGGCGACGTACTCTGCTGGCGCTCACCGGGGTCACCGTGCTGGAGATCCGGTTGGCGCTCGCCGGGCACGCGTTCGACGCGATCCTGGCCGGTCTCGCGGTGGCCGCCTGGCTGGCCACCCTCCTGGTCGACTGGCGGCGGGCCACCGCCGCCGGGCCGCGCCGCGGGCACCGCTGGTCGTTCCCGCTGACCGCGCTGGCGGCGGCGGGGATGGCTCTGCTCGGCGTGTTGCACGTGCTACGCGGGCTGCGGTGAACGGCACCGATGGTCCATCATGTCCGGCATGGTTCGCCTGTACGGGCTCTTCTTCCTGGCCGAGGTCGTCCTCGCCGTCTGCGCGCTGATCAGCTGCCTCTCCGCCGAGGAGGGTGAGATCCGGGCGCTGCCCCGGGTCGCCTGGGTGCTGATCATCCTGTTCTTCCCGCTGGTCGGCTCGATCGCCTGGTTCGTCGCCGGGCGGGAGCAGGGTGCCCGCCGACCGCGCACCGCCTGGCCGATGGGGAACGGATTCTCCGAACAGGACCGTCGCCGGCCGGTCGCGCCGGACGACGACCCGGAATTCCTGTCGTCGCTGGCCGAGCGGCGCCGCCGGGACGACCAGGAGCTGCTCCGCCGGTGGGAGGATGACCTGCGCCGGCGCGAGGAGGAGCTGCGCCGGCGAACGGACGACCGGGACCGGCCGGAGGTCTGAGCACCGCGACCGAGCACCGGCCGGGCAGAATCGACGCCGTGCGGATCAGCCTGCTCGGACCTCTGGAGCTGCGCGCCGATTCCGGTACGCCGGTCCAGGTCGGCGGTGCCCGGCTGCGCCGGCTGCTGATCCTGCTGGCCCTGGAGGCGGGTCGGACCGTCACCATCGGCCGGCTTGCCGACGGTGTCTGGGACGCCGACCCGCCGACCGGTGTCGCGAACGCGCTCCAGGCCCTCGTCTCCCGGCTGCGCCGCAGCGCCCCCGGGCTGCCCGTCGAGGCCCAGCCCGGCGGCTACCGGCTCGCGGTGTCCCGGGACGACGTCGACCTGCACCGGTTCGAGTCCGCCGTGCAGGGCGGCCGGGCGCAGCTCGGCGCGGACCCGGCCGAGGCGTGCCGCCGGCTGGCCGAGGCCTTGGCGCTGTGGCGCGGCCCGGCCCTGGCCGACGTCGCCGACGCCGACTTCGCCCGCGCGCCGGTGGCCCGCCTCACCGAGCTGCGGCTGGCCGCCGCCGAGGACCTGGTCGAGGCGCGGCTGGCCGGGGAGGCCCCGGACGCCCTGCTGCCGGAGCTGCGCGAGCTGGTCGCCGCCCATCCGCTGCGGGAGCGGCCGGCCGGGTTGCTGATCCGGGCCCTGCACCGGGCCGGCCGTTCCGCCGAGGCCCTCGCCGAGTACGAGCGGCTGCGCGCCACCCTCGCCGACACCCTGGGCACCGATCCGGGTCCCGAACTGGCCGCCCTGCACCTGGAGATCCTGCGCGGCGAGGACACCGGCGGCGCCGGACGGCACCGGTCGGCCGGCCGCGGCGCCGGTCCGGTCCGGGGCAACCTGCCCGCCACGCTGACCAGCTTCGTCGGCCGTGAGGAGGCCGTCGACCGGGTCGCCGGGCTGCTCGACGGCTATCGGCTGGTCACCCTCACCGGGCCCGGCGGGGCGGGCAAGACCCGGCTGGCCGTCGAGTCGGGCCGGGCGGTGGCCGGCCGCTTTCCGGACGGGGTCTGGTTGGTGGAGCTGGCCCCGGTGACCGACCCGGCCGAGGTGCCGCAGGCCGTGCTCGCCTCGCTCGGCCTGCGCGAACAGGCGCTGCTGGCCCGCAGCCCCCGGGGCGCCGCCGAACCGGTCGAGCCGGTCGACCGGCTGGTCGAGACGCTCGCCGGCCGGTCCGCCCTGCTGCTGCTCGACAACTGCGAGCACCTGCTCGACGCGGCTGCGGCGCTGGCCGGGAGCCTGCTCACCGCCGGCCCCGGGCTGCGGGTGCTGGCCACCAGCCGGGAGCCGCTCGGCGTCACCGGCGAGGCGGTGCGTCCGGTGGAGTCGCTGGCCCTGCCGCCGGCCGAGGTCGACCCGGCGACCGCGCTGGCGTACCCGGCGGTGCGGCTCTTCGCGGACCGGGCCGGCGCGGCCCGCGCGGACTTCGCGGTGGACGACGCCACGGTCGGCCCGGCGGTCCGGATCTGTCGCGCGCTGGACGGGATGCCGCTGGCCATCGAGCTGGCCGCCGCCCGGCTGCGCTCGCTGACCGCGGCCCAGGTGGACAGTCGGCTGGACGACCGGTTCCGGCTGCTGACCGGCGGCAGCCGGACCGCGCTGCCCCGGCACCAGACGCTGCGCGCGGTGGTGGACTGGAGCTGGGACCTGCTGGACGACGGGGAGCGGGCGCTGTGGCGGCGGCTGGCCGTCTTCGCCGGCGGGGCTACCCTGGAGGCGGTCGAGCGGGTCTGCGCCGACCCTGGCCACGGACTCCCACTCGGCGCGTCCGCCGACCCGGAGGTGCTCGACCGGCTCGCCGCGCTGGTCGAGAAGTCGCTGGTTGTCGCGGTCGGCGAGACCGAGCCGCGCTACCGGATGCTGGAGACCATCCGGGAGTACGGCCGGCACCGGCTGGCCGAGGCGGGCGAGGCGGACCGGGTCCGGCGGGCGCACGCCATGGAATTCCTGGCCCTCGCCGAGGCGGCCGAGCCGCGGCTGCGTACCGGGGAGCAGCTGCACTGGTTGCGCCGGCTCGCCGCCGATCACGACAACCTGCACGCCGGGCTGCGGCACGCGATCGCCACCGGAGACGCCCCGATCGCGGTCCGGTACGCCGCCGCGCTCGGCTGGTACTGGTGGCTGAGCGGCCAGCGGGCCGAGGGCGCGGAGCTGGCCGCGCAGGTGTTCGCGCTGCCCGGGTTGGGCGAGCGGGCCGGCTCCGACCGGCTCGCGGTGGCCCTCACCATGGCGGCGCTCAACCTGGTCTCCACCCGCAACGACGTGCCCACCGGCATGGGCTGGCTGGAGCGGGCGGCGGAGCTGGCCGCCGGGCACGAGTCGACGCATCCGGTGCTGCGGCTGGTCGGGTTGGTCGCCGCGGCGTTCCGCAGCGGGCTGCCGCCGCAGGCCCCGGAGGAACTCGCCGCGCTCTTCGACGACCCGGACCCGTGGGTGGCGGGCACCGCCCGGCTGTTCCAGGCGCACGCGTTCCTGAACGCCGGGCTGTCCGACGAGTCGGCCGAGGCGGACCTGCGCGCCGCGTTGGCGCACTACCGCGCGGTCGGGGACCGGTGGGGGATGTCGTTCGGCCTCACCTCGCTGGCCGACCTGCTCGACCGGCGGGGTGAGGCGGCCCGGGCCACGCCGTTCCACGAGGAGGCCCTCGCCTACTTCGAGGAGCTGGGGGTCCCGGACGACGTCCCCGAGATGCGGCTGCGCCTGGCGCACAATCTGTGGCGGCGCGGCGACCACGACCGAGCCCTGACGGTGTTGTCCCGGGCCGAACGGGAGGCGGAAGTCAGCGGTTCCGACGAGACCCGGGCGGCGGTGGCGCACGGCCGGGCGGAGATCCTGCGCGCCCAGGGCGACTGGGCCGGGGCACGGGCCTGCCTCGGGGAGAGCATCCGGCTGGTCGGTGACCGCAGCGTCGCGCCGCAGTGGCGGGCGCTGCACGCCACCAACCTGGCCATGCTCGACGCGGTGCAGGAAGATCTGGTCTCCGCGCGCACTCACCACGACCGGGCCCTCGACCTGGCCCTCGGCTCGCAGGACGCCCCGGTCGTCGCCGCGGTGCTGGTCGGCTTCGCCGACCTGGCGGTACGGCTGGGCCGCCCGACCGCCGCCGCCCGGCTGCTCGGGGCGGCCAGCGGCGTGCGGGGCGGCCCCGACCACGCGATCCTGGACCGCCCCGGGGTGGAGGCCGCCGCCCGCGCCGCGCTCGGCGAGGCGGGTTTCGCCGAGGCGTACGCGGGCGGGCTGAATTACCGGTTGGAGACCGCCGCCGAGGCGGTCCGGGTCACACTCGACGCCTGAGCGCCCGTACGGCGAGCGGGGCGAACCCGGCGAGCAGCACGGCCGCCCAGATCAGCGACTTCGTGACCGGGCCGGCCACCGGGCCGGAGACCAGCAGGCCGCGCAGCGCGTCGGCCAGGATGGTGGCCGGGTTGACCTCCACCCAGTGCTGCATCCAGGACGGCATCTTGTCGGTCGGGACGAACGCGTTGCTGGTGAAGGTCAGCGGGAAGATCACCATGAAGCCGAAGATCTGCACCTTGTCCGGCTCGCTGACCAGCACCCCGACCAGCACGGAGATCCACGAGGCGGCCAGGGAGAAGACCAGCAGCAGGGCGAACGCGGCGAGCAGCCCGGCGACCCCGTTGCCCACCCGGAAGCCGAGGATCATCCCGACGCCGAGCAGCAGCGCCACCGACCAGGCCTGCTTGACGGTGTCGGCGAGGATCCGCCCGGCCAGCGGCGCCCAGCGGGCGATCGGCAGCGCCTGGAGCCGGTCGAAGACCCCCTTGGTCAGGTCGGTGTTCAACCCGAAGCCGGTGGTCATGGTGGCGAAGAAGGCGTTCTGCACGATGATCCCGGGCAGCGCGAACTTCAGGTAGTCGCCGGGCGAGCCGGCGATCGCGGTGCCGAAGACGTACGTGAAGAGCAGCACGAACATCACCGGCTGGATGCTCAGGTCGAGCAGCTCCATCGGGTTGTGCTTGATCTGCACCAGGCTGCGCCAGGCCAGCGTGACGGTGTGCCGCAGCCCGGCGACGAGGCTCGGCCGGCGGGCCGGGGTGAGCGGGGCGGCGAGGATGGTGGCGGTCATGCCGGAACTCCTTCCAGGTCGGCGGGGGCGGTGTCCGGCTCGGCCCGGTGACCGGTCAGGTGGAGGAAGACCTCGTCCAGGCTGGCGCCACGCAGGGCCAGTTCGGCCACGGTGACCTCGGCGGCGTCGAGCCGGCGGACCACGGCGGGCAGCACGCCCGGGTCGTTCACCGGCACGGACACGGTGGTCTGGGCGACCTCGGGGGTGGCCCCGGTGACCTCGGCGGCGACGGCCAGCACGGTGGGCAGGTCGGTCGGGTCGGTCGGCCGGATCGCGAGCACCTGCCCGCCGGTACGGGCCTTCAGGTCCTCCGGGGTGCCCTGGGCGATGACCCGGCCGTGGTCGACCACGGCGATCTCACCGGCGAGCTGGTCGGCCTCCTCCAAATACTGCGTGGTCAGCAGCACGGTCACCCCGTCGGCGATCAGGCCGCGGACGATGTCCCAGAGTTCGTTGCGGCTGCGCGGGTCGAGCCCGGTCGTCGGCTCGTCGAGGAAGAGCACCTGCGGCCGGCCGACCAGGCTGGCGGCCAGGTCGAGGCGGCGGCGCATGCCGCCCGAGTAGGTCTTGGCGGCCCGCTCGGCGGCGTCGGTGAGCTGGAAGTCGGCGAGCAACTGCCGGGCGCGGGCCCGGGCGTCGGCCCGGGAGAACCCGAGCAGCCGGCCGATGAGCAGCAGGTTCTCGGTGCCGGTGAGGTTCTCGTCGACCGAGGCGTACTGGCCGGTGAGGCCGATCAGCTGGCGCACCCGGTGCGCGTCGCGGCGTACGTCGTATCCGCCGACGGTGGCGTGCCCCTCGTCGGCGGCGAGCAGGGTGGCCAGCACCCGGACCGCCGTGGTCTTGCCCGCCCCGTTCGGCCCGAGCAGCCCGAACACCGTCCCGGCGGGGACGGCCAGGTCCACCCCGGCCAGGGCGGTGGTCGCGCCGAAGCGGCGGACCAGGCCCTCCGCGCGGATCGCGTATGTCATCGGAACTCCCGTCGTTCTCGCTGGTCACCCCACCTTGAGCGACGGCGCTGACGTTACGACGACAACCGCTGACAAACCGCTGATTTTCCCTCCGGGCAGAAGCACACGACCGCCGTCGCCAGTCGTTCCGGCGGCGGCGGTCGCGGTCTCGCGGTCAGGCCAGGTTCGAGGAGCGGGGGTACGCGTCGGCCGGGTCGGTCAGCACGTTGACCAGGTACGGCACGCCGGCGTCGAAGGCGCGGGTCAGGGCCGGGCCGAGGTCGGCGGCCTTCTCCACCGTCTCACCCGCGCCGCCGAGCGCCTCGACCACCTTGTCGTAGCGCAGCCCCGGCTGGAGGTCGGCGGCCACGTCGTAGCCGTACATGGCCCGCATCGGGTGCTTCTCCAAGCCCCAGATGCCGTTGTTGCCGACCACGATGACCACCGGCAGCTGCTGCCGGACCAGGGACTCGACGTCCATCAGCGAGAAGCCGGCCGCGCCGTCGCCCATCAGCACACAGATCTGCCGGTCGGGGTGGCTGACCCGGGCCCCCATGGCGTAGCCCATGCCGGTGCCGAGGCAGCCGTACGGGCCGGGGTCGAGCCAGGTGCCGGGCTGTGCCGGCTCCAGGTACTTCCCGGCGTACGAGACGAAGTCACCGCCGTCGCCGATGGTGATCGCGTCGGCGGCGAGCACCTTGCGCAGCTCGCCGTAGACCCGGGCCGGGCGGATCGGGTCGGTCTCCGCGGCCATCTCCTCGGCGTCGCGGGCCTTCGCGGCGTCCTCGGCGGTGCGCAGCTGCGCGATCCAGTCGGCGTGGTCGGCCCGGTCGCCGGAGTGCTCGGCGAACGCGGTGAGGATCAGACGCAGGTCGCCGGCGGGGTTGGCGGCCGGCTGGACGTGCCCGGCGCGCTGGCTGGGCGCGTCGACCACGTGCACCACCTGCGCGTCGCCGAAGTCGCCGAAGGCGAGCCGGAAGTCGAGCGGGGTGCCGACCACCACGACCACGTCGGCGCCCTTGAGCGCGACCCGGCGGGCCTTGGCGAAGGCGAGCGGGTGCTCGGGCGGCAGCGCGCCGCGGCCCATGCCGTTGGTGAAGACCGGCACCTGGAGCGACTCGGCGGCGGCGCGCAGGGCGTCGACCGCGTCGCCCGCGTACACGTCGGAGCCGGCGATGACGACCGGCCGGGACGCGCCGGCGATCAGGCGGGCGGCCTTCGCGACCTCGTCCGGGTCGGCCTCGATCGGGGCGGGTGGGGTGACCGCGGGCAGCTCGGCGTCGCCGACGGAGAAGACCGCCTCCAGCGGGAAGTCGAGGAAGGCCGGGCCGCGGTGCGGGGTGAGGGCCGCGGTGAGGGCGGCGGTGACCGCCCGCGGGATGTCGTCGGCGCTGAACACCGTCTCGGCGTGCTTGGTGACCGGGGCGACCAGGGGCAGGTGGTCCATCTCCTGGAGGCTGCCGGAGCCCCAGCGGAACTGCGGGGCCCGACCACCGAGCACCAGCACCGGCGAGGCGTTGAAGAAGGCGCTGGTCAGGCCGGAGACGCCGTTGGTGACGCCGGGGCCGGCGGTGAGCACGGCCAGGCCGGGGCGGCGCTGGAGCTTCGCCACCGCCTCGGCGGCGAAGACGGCGGACTGCTCGTGCCGGACGTCGTAGAGCGGGAAGCCGGCCTTGTGCGCGGCGTCGTAGAGCGGGAAGACGTGCCCGCCGGAGAGGGTGAACATCTCCCGTACGCCGTGCGCGCGCAGCGCCGCGAGGGCCAGCTCGCCGCCGTGACCTTCGACCCGTTCCGTCATCGCCACTCCCCTTCGTCGCCGCACCGGAGTCACACGCTACTGGCCGGTAGGCGAGATGTGAACCGCTCTCGGGTCGGCGGCGGGGTGGACCGCCGACCCGGGGCGCGGCTCAGCGGCCGGTGAAGCCCGGCTTGCGCTTCTCGACGAACGCGGCCATGCCCTCGCGCCGGTCGTCGGTGGCGAACAGCGCCGCGAAGAGCTGGCTCTCCCAGGCCAGGCCGGAGTTGAGGTCCATGTCGAGGCCGGCGTCGACGGCCGCCTTGGCCGCCCGCAGGGCCTGCACCGGGCCGGTCAGGAACGGCTTCACGTACGCGACGGCGGCGTCGTAGACCTCGGCGGCCGGGACCACCTGGTCGGCCAGGCCGATCCGCAGCGCCTCGGCCGCGTCGATCATCCGCCCGGTCATGATCAGGTCCTTGGCGCGGGCCGGGCCGACCAGGCGGGCCAGCCGCTGGGTGCCGCCGGCGCCCGGGATGATGCCGAGCTTGATCTCCGGCTGGCCGAGCTTGGCGTCCTCGGCCACGATCCGCCAGTCGCAGGCGAGGGCCAGCTCGCAGCCGCCGCCGAGGGCGTACCCGGTGATCGCGGCGACCACCGGCTTCGGGATCCGGGCGATGGCGCCGAGCGCGCTGGACAGGTCGGCGGCCCGCTCCGCCATGTCCACGTAGGACATGTCGGCCATCTCCTTGATGTCCGCGCCGGCCGCGAAGACCTTCTCCCCGCCGTACACGATGACCGCGCGGACCTCGGCGTCGGCGGTCGCCGCGGCCGCGGCGGCGCGCAACTCCTCCTGCACCTGGGTGTTGAGCGCGTTCATCGGCGGCCGCTCCAGCCGGATGGTGCCGATGCCGTCCTTCACTTCCAGCCTGACGAACTCGCCCACGCTGCCCTCACTTCCTCGTCGAAGTCGCGTGCCAACCTTACGGCCCGGCTCGTTGGGGTAGACAGTGTGGTGTCGGCCCCGACACCCGGAGTGAGGCCATGATCACGTACTACGACGACCGGTCGGTGCAGGTCACCTCCACGGCCCTGCGCGTGGACGGGCGCACGTACCCGCTCGCCGAGCTGGGCATGGTCTGGCACCGGCGGGGCAGCCGGTCGTGGCGGGTGCTCGCCGGCCGGGGCGCGATCGGCGCGGCCCTCGCCGGTCCTCTGGTGGCCGCCGGGCTCGGCGTCGCGCTCGCGCTCTGGCTGCACCGCTCCCCCGTGGTCACCGTCGCCATCGTCGGGGCGTCCGTGCTGGTCGGCCTCGGCGTCGGCCCGCTCGCCGACGTGCTCTTCGAGCGCCTGGACCGCTCGTACGCGCGGGGCAGCCGGGAGCTGGAGATGTGGGCGCGCTGGCGCGACCAGCCGGTACGGCTGCTCCGCACCGGCGACGCGCTGCGCTTCGGCCAGATCTACCGGGCCGTGCAGCGGGCGATGGAGCAGGCGCCGGCTCAGTCGAACGTGATGGGTTCGTCAGGCAGCAGCCCCAGGCCGCGCAGCAGGCCGTAGGTGTCCTGCTCGCCCCAGAACTGCACGATCCGCCCGCCGGCCAGCCGGTACATCTTGCAGGCGCTCTGCACCGTCGTGGCCCCTGTCGAGTCCCGCCGGTAGGTCTGCACCATCGAGACCACCACCCGGTCCTCGGCCGCGAAGATCTCCACGATCTCCTGGTCGAGCACCGTGAGCCCGGGTGACGAGACGGCGCCCTCCGGATAGCGCCGGCCGCGCACCGCCGTGCCGGACCCGTAGATCTCCACGTCCTCGGCGACCACCTCGGCCAGTTCGCCCAGGTCCTTGGTCAGGAAGGTCCGCAGATAGCGCCGGACCGCCTCGACGTTGCGCTCCTGCTCGGTCATGGCCGTCCCGGCCCCGCTCCGCTCCGCCATGCCCGCGACGCTACCCGCGCGACGCCTGGCGCGCGGTCCCGCCCTACCCGCCCCGACCGCCGCCCGACGGCCGGCCGACACCCGCCGGGGCGCCGCGCCGGCAGCGGGGCAGCAAGCCACCGGCATGCCTCCCTCGGCGCTACAAACTTGATGATGTAGACGGATCTCACCGCGCCGGCGGACCGACTCGTCCCCACCGCGTGCCGTTGCCAGCACGTCGCCCACGGTGAGTCACCTACGTCATCAACCTTGTAGTTGCTGCGGCCAAGCCGCCACGGCGCGGGCCAGCGGAACGAGAGCCGGCGGCACCGGCCGCGCTTGAGTGCGGGTGGTTAGGCTGAGTGATGACCCTCTATTAACGGACGACGCGGCACCGCGCGCGCAGGACCGGGGCAACTGGAAGCTGGCCCTGCTCGTCCTCGTCGCCTTCGTGGCGATCGGGTTGGCGCTGACCCCGTTCCTGGAACTGCCGCTCGGCTGGCTGGACCGTTCCTACGAGCGGGGCAGCCGGGTGCACGAACTCTGGGTGCAGCACCACGGGCGGGAGGGCCATAACTCCCCCGTTATTGACGAACCGGGGTGTGGGCAGCGACTCCGGCCCCTGCTCTCCTGAATGGACATCGAAGTCCATCAAGGAGGTTGTCATGGTGCGGAAACTGGCCGTCGCGGTCGCGGCGGCGCTCGCCCTGGTGCTGCCGGCGCCCGCCGCCGGCGCCGACCCGGCCGCCGCCGTGGCGGTCACCGACCCGTCCGCGCCCGGCCCGTACGCCGCCGGGTACGTCGACGCCACCGTGAGCGCGGCCGGTCGCTCGTTCTCGGCGCGGATCACGTATCCGGCCACCGCCGCCGGAAGCGGCCAGCCGGTGGCGGCCGGACGGTTCCCGGCGATCGCCTTCGGCCACGGCTTCCTGCAGGGCGTGTCGAAGTACTCCTCGACGCTGTCCCACCTGGCGACGTGGGGTTTCATCGTCATCGCCCCGACCTCGCAGGGCGGCTTCTCGCCCGACCACAGCGCCTTCGCCGACGACCTGAACGCGGCGCTGGCCTGGGCCGTCGCGCAGGACACCACGACCAGTTCGCGGTTCGCCGGGCACGTCAGCGTCGACCGGCTGGGGCTGTCCGGCCACTCCATGGGCGGCGGGGCGAGCATCCTGGCGGCGGCCCGGAACCCGAGGGTGGTCACGGTGGCGAACCTGGCCGCCGCCGAGACCAACCCGTCCGCCAAGGCAGCTGCCGCCACGGTCACCGTCCCGGTCCAGCTGATCGCCGGCGACCGGGACACCATCGCGCCGGTGGCCGACCACCAGCGCCCGATCTACGCGGCGAAGCCGCCGGCCAAGCAGCTCCGGATCATCAAGGGCGGCTCGCACTGCGGCTTCATGGACAGCGGCTCGCTGTTCTGCGACAGCGGCTCGATCAGCCGGACGACGCAGCTCCAGCTCACCCGGCGGCTGCTCACCGAGTGGTTCCTGCGGCACCTGGCCGGCGACGCCGCGTACGACGACGCGGTATGGGGTACGCCGGCGCAGAACGATCCGCAGGTCACCTTCGAGGGCATGCGCTGACCCGGCGGTGCTGGCCGGACCGACGCACACTGGTGGGCATGGCGATTCCCCTCCCCCGCCCCGGCGCCGTCGTCGGGCTCACCCGTTCCGCCCTGGACCAGGCGCTCGGCTCGGCCGCCGCGTTCGCCGCCGTGCCGGCCCGCGCCTTCGCCGTCCTCGACGACGTGGAGGCGCTGCTGCGCCGGATCAACGGGGTGGTGGACCGGATCGAGGGCACCCTCGACCGCACCGACCGGGTGCTCACCGACGCGGAGGCGGCGGTCCGGGAGGTCGGTGTGATCAGCGTCGCCGCCACCGCGGCGGTCGGCACGGCGACCGAGGTCGCCGCGGCCGCCGCCGTGGTGGTCGGGGAGGCCGAGCAGGTCTCCGCCGCCGCCGGGGTGGCGGCCGGCACCGCGGCGGAACTGCTGGCGGCGTACGAGCCGACGCTGCGCCGGGCCGCGCCGATGGCGGCCCGGTTCGTCGAGCAGCTCAGCCCGGAGGAGGTGACCGCCGCGATCCGCCTGGTCGACGAGCTGCCGAAGCTCAAGGAGCACCTGACCTCGGACGTGCTGCCGATCCTGGCCACCCTGGACCGGGTCGGTCCGGACCTGCACGACCTGCTCGCCGTCACCCGGGACCTCAAGCTCGCCGTCGCCGGCATCCCGGGCCTGGGCATGCTCCGCCGTCGGGGCGAGCGCCTCGCCGACGAACCCGCCGACCGCGACGCCGCGGCCGACTGACCGGACCGCAGCCGGCCGCCGTCAGCAGTCGCAGGTCACCGCCGCGCGGGGCGCGGTCAGCTCGTCCACCCGGCGGCGGACCGTCCCGGTCGCGGTGACCACCGGCAGCCCCTCCCGGGCCCAGTACTCGAGGCCCCCGATCATCTCCTTGACCGGCCGACCGAGGCGGGCGAACTCCAGGGCGGCCCGGGTCGCCCCGTTGCAGCCGGGCCCCCAGCAGTAGGTCACCACGGTCGACCCGGGCGGCACCAGCTCGGCGGCGCGGGCGGCGATCTCGGCGGTGGGCAGGTGCAGCGCGCCCGGCAGGTGGCCCTGCCGCCAGGCCGCGTCGCCCCGGGAGTCGACCACGACCAGGCCCGGCGTGCCCGCCTCCAAGGCGGCGTGCACGTCGCTGACGTCGGTCTCGAAGCTGAGCCGGGCACGGAAGTGGGCGGCGGCGGTCGCCGGGTCGGCCGGCGGTACGGAGAAGGTCATGCCCCGATCCTGCGGCCGCCCGGGGCACCGGCGGGAGTGGCGTGATCGCCGTCCTTCGCTAACATCCCGCCATGACTCCCGTCGACCGGACCGTGGCGGTGCTCGCGTACCCGGGGATGTCGGTGTTCGAGACCGGCATCGTCACCGAGGTGTTCGGCCTGCCCCGGCCCGAGCTGGAGGTCGACTGGTACCAGCTCATCGTCTGCGCGGAGCGGCCCGGGCCGGTGCCGGTGGTCGGCGGTGCCGCCCTGCACACCCCGTACGGCCTGGAGACGCTGGTCGGGGCGGGCACGGTGATCCTGCCCGGGGTGCCGGACGTGACCGCCGACCCGTCGCCGGCACTGGTCGCCGCGCTGCGCCGGGCGCACCACCGGGGCGCCCGGCTGATGTCCATCTGCTCGGGCGCGTTCGCCCTGGCCGGCGCCGGCCTGCTCGACGGCCGCCGGGCCACCACCCACTGGCGGTACGCGGACCTGCTGGCCCGCCGGCACCCGGCGGTCACCGTCGACCCGGACGTGCTCTACCTCGACGACGGGGACATCCTGACCAGCGCGGGCAGCGCCGCCGGGCTGGACCTCTGCGTGCACGTGGTGCGCCGCGACTTCGGCGCGGCGGTGGCCAACGCGGTCGCCCGCCGGCTGGTGATCCCGCCGCACCGGGACGGCGGCCAGGCCCAGTTCATCGAAGCGCCGGTCAGCGTCGACCCGGACGACGACCGGATCGCGGCCAGCATGGCCTGGGCGGTGCGGCACCTGGCCGAGCCGCTGACCGTGGCGGCGCTGGCCCGGCAGGCGCACCTGTCCGCCCGTAGCTACCTGCGGCACTTCGCCCGGGCCACCGGCACCAGCCCGATCCGCTGGCTGATCGACCAGCGGATCCGGGCCAGCCTGGCCCTGCTGGAGACGACCGACGCCCCGGTCGCGGAGATCGCCGCGGCGGTCGGCTTCGACAGCCCGGTCACCTACCGGCACCACTTCGGGCGGGCGATGCGGACCTCGCCGTCGGCGTACCGGCGGGCGTTCCGGGCCGACGCGGCCTGGGCCGGTCAGGCCGGGGTGTAGAGCTCGTCGATCTCGGCCCGGCGGGGCAGCGCCACCGAGGCGCCGAGCCGGCGTACGCAGGCCGCCCCGGCCGCCGCCGCCCAGCGCACCGCGTCGACCAGCTCGCGCCCCTCGCCCCAGGCCACGGCGAGGGCGGCGGTGAACGCGTCCCCGGCGGCGGTGGAGTCCACCACGTCGACCTTCACCGCCGGGACGTGCAACTCCGTCCCGTCCCGGTCGACGTACCAGGCGCCGTCGGCGCCGAGGGTGAGCACCGCCCGGGGCACCAGCGCCAGCAGCGCGGTCGGCTCGTCCCGGCCCCGCGCGGTCAGCGCGTGCGCCTCGGTCTCGTTGACCACCAGCAGGTCCACCGCGGCGAGCAGTTCCGCCGGCACCGGTCGGGCCGGCGCCGCGTTGAGCACCACCCGGGTGCCGGCCGCCCGGGCCGCCAGCGCCGCCTCGGTCACCGTCTCGACCGGCACCTCCAGCTGCGCGACCAGCACGTCCGCCTCACGTACGGCGTGCAGCTCGCCCTCGGTGAGGCCGGTGAACGCGCCGTTGGCGCCGGGGGTGACCAGGATGGCGTTCTCCCCCGCCCCGCCGACCATGACCAGGGCGACGCCGGAGGCTCCGTACACCACCCGGAGCTGGCCGGCGTCCACGCCGGCCGCGGTGATCCGGGCCTTGAGGGTGACCCCGAAGGCGTCCGAGCCGATCGCGCCGAGGAAGACGCAGGACGCGCCGGCGCGGACGGCGGCGATGGCCTGGTTGGCGCCCTTGCCGCCGGGCAGCATGACGAAGTCGCTGCCGAGCACGGTCTCCCCGGGGCGGGGCAGCGCGGCGGCCGTGCCGACGAGGTCCATGTTGGCGCTGCCCACCACGGCGACCCGGGGCTGCTGCACGGTGGTCCTCCCGCCGGTCAGGCGGCCCGCGCGGTCCAGCGGTCGCCGGACCGCTCGACGACCAGGGGCAGGCCGAACGTCTTCGACAGGTTGTCGGCGGTGAGCGTGTCGGCGAGCAGGCCCTGCGCCACCACGCCACCCTCGCGCAGCAGCAGCGCGTGGGTGAAGCCGGGCGGGATCTCCTCGACGTGGTGGGTGACCAGCACCAGCGCCGGGGCGTCGGGGTCGTACGCCAGCTCGGCGAGCCGGGCGACCAGTTCCTCGCGGCCGCCCAGGTCGAGCCCGGCCGCGGGCTCGTCGAGCAGGAGCAGCTCCGGGTCGGTCATCAGGGCCCGGGCGATCTGCACCCGCTTGCGCTCGCCCTCTGACAGCGTGCCGTACGCCCGCTCGGCGAGGTGGCCGATGCCGAGCTGGCCGAGCAGTGCGTGGGCGCGGGCCTCGTCGGTGCGGTCGTAGCTCTCCCGCCACCGGCCGACCACCGACCAGGCGGCGGTGACCACCGCGTCAACCACCCGCTCGTCGGTGGGGATCCGCTCGGCGAGGGTCGCGGTGGACAGGCCGATCCGCATCCGCAGCTCGTTGACGTCGGTGCGGCCGATCCGCTCGCCGAGGACGTGCGCGGTGCCGGCGGTCGGGTGCAGCCGGCCGGCGGCCAGGTTGAGCAGGGTGGTCTTGCCGGCACCGTTCGGGCCGAGCACCACCCAGCGTTCGTCAAGCTCGACCCGCCAGTCGACGTCGTGCACCAGCGCGGTGCCGGAGCGCTTGACGGTCACCCCGTCGAGGCTGATCACCAGATCCAGGTCCCCAGTCACCGGTCCATCCAATCACGCAGCCCGCGCGCTGCCCCCCACGGGCGGCGTCGCCACCATAGGGTGGGGCGCCGTGTCGTTGGTCACCACACCGAAAGGACGCAGCATGCCCGACCGTCCCGAGGAGCCCCACGGATGAGCGCGGTCATCGAGATCGCCGGTCTCCGCAAGACGTTCCACAGCCTGCGTCAGGGGCGGCGGACCGCCGTCGACGGCTTCGACCTGCTGGTCGAGTCCGGGCAGGTGCACGGCTTCCTCGGGCCGAACGGCTCGGGCAAGACCACCACGCTGCGCGCCCTGCTCGGGCTGGTACGAGCCGACGGCGGCCGGATGAGCGTGCTCGGGGCCGAGTCGCCCGGCCGGCTGCCGGAGGTGGCGGGCCGGGTCGGCGCGATCGTGGAGAGCCCGCAGTTCTTCGCCAACTTCACCGGCCGCCGGACGCTGCGGCTGCTGGCGCTGGCCGGGGGCGTCCCCACCACCCGGGTCGACGAGGTGCTGGAGCAGGTCGGCCTGCGGGACCGGGGCGACGAACGGGTCAAGGGCTACTCGCTGGGCATGAAGCAGCGGCTGGCGGTGGCGTCGGCGCTGTTGAAGAACCCGGAGCTGCTGATCCTCGACGAGCCGGCGAACGGCCTGGACCCGGCCGGCATCCGGGAGATGCGGGACCTGATGCGGTCCCTCGCCGCGGCCGGGGTGACCGTGCTGCTGTCCAGCCACATCCTGGCCGAGATCCAGCTCATCTGCGACCACGTGACGATCATCAGCCACGGCCGGCGGGTGGCGTACGGCCGGGTGGACGAGGTGCTGGCCGGCTTCGACCAGCACGAGTGGCGGGTCCGGGTGGCCGAGCCGGAGCGGGCCGGGGCGCTGCTGGGTCAAGCCGGCGTGTCGGTCACGGCTCACCCCGACCACCTGGTGGTGGCCGGGGTGGACGACTCCGAGGTGATCAGCCGCACGCTGGGCGAGCAGGGCCTCTGGGTCCGCGAGCTGGTCCCGCTCCGGCCGGACCTGGAGAGCGTCTTCCTGGAGCTGACCGGCGACGCCCCGCACCCGGCGTTGCCGCGCCAGGTCGACGGCGCGGCGGCGGACGACATGGTGATCGATCTCGACGTGCGCGAGAGCCGGGAGGTGGGCGCGTGAACCTGGTCCGTGCCGAGGTGGAGCGGCTGGCCGCCCGCCGGTTCGTGCAGTTGATGGTGGTGCTGCTGCTGGTCGCCTTCGCGGTGACCGTGGCGACCACGCTGGCCGGCTCGCACCGGCCCAGCCCGGGTGAGCTGAGCCGGGCCCGGGCACAGGCGACCGAGGAGGTGGCCCAGATGGAGGCGGCGCACACCCGCTGCCTCCGGATCAGGGCGGGCGAGATCACGCCGGACGAGAACGACTACCTCCCGCGGGACTGCGCGGAGCTGGACCCGGCGCTGCGGCCGGAGCCGGTCACCGCGGCGAACTACCTGAACGGGGTCTTCGTCTTCGCCCAGAAGGCGAAGCCGCTCCTCTACTTCCTCGTCGCGTTCCTGATGCTCTTCGGGTTCCTGGTCGGCGCCTCCTACATCGGTGCCGACCTGAACTCGGGCGGGGTGGTCAACCTGCTGCTGTGGCGGCCACGCCGCTGGACGGTGCTGGGCGCCAAGCTCGGCACGCTGCTCGGCGCGCTGTTGGCGCTCTCGGCGGTGGCGTCGGCGACGTACCTGGGGGTGTTCTGGCTGATCGGCCGGACCGCCGGGCTGCCCGGCGGCACGAACGCCGCGTTCTGGGGGTCGCTGGGCGCCACGTACGGCCGGGGGCTCGTACTGGTGCTGCTGGCCGGGGCGCTCGGCTTCGCCATCGCCACGCTGGGCCGGCACACCGCGGCGGCGCTGGGCACGGTCGCCGCGTACCTGGTGGTGTGGGAGCTGGGCGCGCGGCTGGTGCTGGACATCGTCGACGCCACCCGGCCGGAGCGCTGGATGCTCTCCAGCTACGTGGGCGCGTGGCTCAGCGGCGAGGTCCAGTTCTGGGACCGGTTCGCCTGCGACGGCGGCAGCGCGGGCTTCTGCGACGGCTACTACGCGATCGGCTGGGGCTCGGGGCTGGCGGTGCTGCTCGCGCTGACCGCGGCGCTGGTCGCGGCCGCGTTCGCCGCGTTCCGCCGGCGGGACCTGATCTGAGGCCGTCCGGTGCGGGCCCCGGCGCCGGGGGACCCCACGGAGAACCCTCGTCAAGAACGTCGGACTCAGGTAGAAGGTCTTTGCATGGTTGGGTGGGGGGAGGCGGG
>NZ_JBVJJA010000018.1:0-79812 GCF_055586005.1 Micromonospora sp. NPDC051924 | reverse complement strand
ACACCCCCCCCCCCTCCCCCTCCCCCCCCCCCCCGCCCCCCCCCCCCCCCGCTCCTCCCCCCCCCCCCCCCCCCCCCCCCCCCCCCCCCCCCGCACCGGCAACTCCTTGCAGAGATCGTCGACCTCGTGAAGAATTCCTTCACATGGTGGCGTGGGCGACGACGGCTGGCCGGTCAGCCGACCGTCGAGCCGAACACCTCGTCGCGCACCGCGTCCAGCGCGGTCCGCAGCGCGCCGCGCAGGATCGGCTCCTCGGTGAGCCCGGTGCTGACCACCCGCGGGCGGACCAGGGTGATCGCGGCGACCTCGTGCTGCACCCGCTCGGCCAGCGCCGCCCCGCCCGCCCGGCCCACCTCGCCGGCGAGTACCACCAGCGGCGGGTCGAGCACCACACAGGTGCTCGCCACGCCGAGGGCCAGCCGGCGGGCCAGCTCGTCCAGCATCGGGCCACCGGCGGTGCCGGCGGCGATCGCGACGCGTACCGCCTCGGCCGCGTCGGCCGCTTCGAAGCCGTGCCCGGCGGCCAGCGCGCGGACCGCGTCGGCACCCGCGAGCTGCTGGAACGCCGGCTTGGACCGCTTCGAGACGTCCCGCGGGATGGGCACACCGGGCACCGGCAGGTAGCCGATCTCGCCGGCCGCGCCGCTGCTGCCGTGATGCAGCCGGCCGCCGAGCATGATCGCCAGACCGACACCCGCGTCCACCCAGACCAGCACGAAGTCCGACATGCCCTGGGCCGCGCCGGACTGGGCCTCGGCGACGGCGGCCAGGTTGACGTCGTTCTCAAAGACCACCGGGATGTGCAGGTCGTCCCGGAGCGCGGCGAGCAGACCGCTGTGCCAGCGCGGCAGGTTGAACGCGAAGGTGATGTCCCCGGTGCCGGGGTCCACCAGGCCGGGGGTGCCCAGCACCACCCGCCGCACGCTGGACAGCTCCGCGCCGGCGCTGCTCGCCGCCTGGACCACGGCGTTGTGCACCACGCCCACCGGGTCGTCGGTGTCCTTGGTGGACTGGGCGACCCGGCCGACCACCGCGCCGGTGATGTCCGCGCAGGCCGCCACCACCCGCTCCGCGTCGACGTCCACCCCGACCACGTACGCGCTGCCCGGGCGCACCGCGTAGAGCTGGGCGTTCGGGCCCCGCCCGCCGGCCTGCTCGCCGACCCGGGTGACCAGGCCGCGCTCCTCCAGCCGCTCCACCAGCTGGGAGGCGGTGACCTTGGAGAGCCCGGTCAGCTCGCCGAGCCGGGCCCGGGTGAGCGGCCCCCGCTCGAGGAGCAGCTCCAGCGCCGCGCGGTCGTTCAGCGCCCGTAACAGGCGGGGGGTGCCGGGCAGCCGGGTCGCACTCATGCCACGTCCTCTATTTTCAGTAAAGTTTGCTAACCACAAAACGCCTGCAGAGGGGTGCCCGTTAGCGTATCGGCCACCCCGATCCGGAGTCGTCGGACGACCCGGCAGGGAAAGGGGATACTCGTGGGGTTGGATCCAGGACTGCGCCGGCTCGCGCTGGGCACGCTGCTGGCCGCGTACCCGGGGCCGGTCCCGCCGGACTGGGCGGTCGACCTGCTCGCCGATGGACTCGCCGGGCACACCCTGTTCGGCACCAACATCCACGACCCGGCCCAGGTCGCGGCGACCACCGCCGGGCTCCGCGCCGGCCGTCCGGACGTGATCGTGGCGATCGACGAGGAGGGCGGCGACGTCACCCGGCTGGCCCACGCGACCGGCAGCCCGTACCCGGGCAACGCCGCCCTCGGGGCGGTCGACGACCTGACGCTGACCCGGCAGGTGTACGCGGCGATCGGCGCGGAGCTGGCCGCCCTCGGCATCACCGTCGACCTGGCGCCGACGGTCGACGTGAACACCGCCGCCGAGAACCCGGTGATCGGCACCCGCTCGTTCGGCGCGGACCCGGCCCGGGTGGCCGCCCACTCGGCCGCCGCGGTCGCCGGCCTCCAGTCCGCCGGGGTGGCCGCCTGCGCGAAGCACTTCCCCGGCCACGGCGCCACGGTCGCCGACTCCCACCACGAGCTGCCCACGGTCGACGTGCCCCCGGCGGTGCTGCGGGAGCGGGACCTGCCGCCCTTCGCCGCGGTGGTGGACGCCGGGGTACGCGCGATCATGACCGCGCACATCCGGGTGCCGGCGCTGACCGGCGACGGCCCGGCCACGTTCAGCCGGGCGGTCCTGGTCGACCTGCTGCGCCGCGAGTACGGCTTCACCGGCACCGTGATCACCGACGCGCTGGAGATGAAGGGCGCCGCGCTTGCCGCCGGCGGGGTGGGTCCGGCCGCGGTCCGCGCCCTCGCCGCCGGGGCGGACCTGCTCTGCATCGGCGCCAAGGTCGACGCCGAGCTGGTGGAGCAGGTGGCCGCGGAGATCGCCGGCGCGCTCGAGGACGGCCGGCTGGACCGGGCCCGGGTCGAGGAGGCCGCCGGCCGGGCCGCCGAGCTGGCCGCCTGGCGGGGCACCGGCAGCGCAGCCGGCCCGGCGCCCGACGGCCTGGGCTACGCCGCCGCGCTGCGCGCGGTCCGCGTCGAGGGCGACGTCACCGGCCTGGCCGCGCCGCTGGTGGTGCAGGTGCACGCCACCGCCACCATCGCCGAGGGACGGGTGCCGTGGGGGCTCGGCCCGCACCTGGCGGCCGGGACCGAGGAGATCCGCGCGGTGGCCGGGGAAACCACGCCGGAGGAGCTGCGCCGGCGCGCCGGGGACCGGCCGATCGTGCTGGTCGGCCGCCACCTGCACCGGCTGCCCGGGGCCCGGGAACTGGTCGACGGGCTGGCCGCCGCGCATCCGGTGACGGTGGTGGAGATGGGCTGGCCGGGCGACTGGCGGCCGGCCGGCGCCCGCGCCTTCGTCACCACGTACGGTGCCAGCCACGCGAACGGCCGGGCGGCGGCGCAGGTGCTCGGCCTGACCGGCTGAGGTCTGACCGACCCGCTCCGGGGTAGTTCCCGGGGATGAGCGCCACCGACGCCTGGCACGCCGCCCTGGCCGACCTGCTCCTCCGGTCGCACCGGATCCCGCCCGACCGGCTGCCCGCGGCGGTCGACGGGGCCCTGCGCCCGCTGGGCGTCACGGTGACGACGTACGTGGTGGACGTGGAGCAGGAGCTGCTGCGGCCGCTGCCCGGGCCGGGCCGGCCGGCGCCGGAGCCGCTGCCGATCGACACCAGCCTGCCCGGCCGTGCCTACACCGAGGTGCGGACGCGGGCTGGGCAGGACGGCCGGCTCTGGGTGCCGGTGGTGAACGGCACCGACCGGCTCGGCCTGTTGGAGGTCCGCCTGCCCGCCGGGGCGGACCCGGCCGACGGCACCCTCCGGGACGGCTGCCGGGCCATCGCGGGACTGATCGGGCACGTGCTGACCGGCAAGCTGCCCTACGGCGACGCGGTGCACCGAGCGCGGCGCGGAATGCCCATGGCGGTCTCCGCCGAACTGCTCTGGCAGCTGCTGCCACCGTTGACCTTCGCCACCGAGACGCTGGCGGTCAGTGCGATCCTCGAACCCTGCTACGAGGTGGGCGGGGACGCTTATGACTACGCGCTGGACGGCGACCGGCTCGCCCTGGCGATCCTGGACGGCGTCGGGCACGGGCTGCCGGCGACGCTGACCACCTCGGTGGCGCTCGCCGCGCTACGGGCGGCCCGCCGGTCCGGTACGGAGTTCGCCGAGCTGGGGGCGGCGGTGGACGCGGCGCTGCGCAGTCAGTGGACGGACGGCCGGTTCGTCACCGGGGTGCTGCTCGACTTCGACGTCCGAAGCGGCCGACTCCGGTACGTCAACGCCGGCCATCCGGCGCCGGTGGTGCTGCGCCGGGGCCGGGCCGTCCGCGCGCTCACCGGCGGCCGCCGACCGCCGTTGGGCCTCAACCTGCCCGCCGGGGGGATCGGCGAGGTCCGCCTCGAACCCGATGACCGGCTGCTGCTGCACACCGACGGGGTCACCGAGGCCCGTGACGCCGCCGGGGAGATGTTCGGGCTGTCCCGGCTGGCGGATCTCGCCGAGCGGCACATCGGCTCGGGCCTACCCGCCCCGGAGACGGTGCGCCGGCTGAGCCGGGCGGTAATCGAGCACCGCGGGACCGCGTCCGGGGACGACGCCACGATCGTGCTGCTGGAGTGGTCCCGCGACGCCGCCGCCCGGGTGGAGCCCTGAGCGGGCTCAGCGCAGCCGACGCCAGCCGGGTCCGGTCGCGAAGCCGTCGCCGCCGGGACCGGCGGTCAGGCCGAGCAGGCCGTCGACGGAGGTGATCCGGAGCACCCGCGCCACCACCGGCTGCGGGTCGGTCACCCGGAGCGTGGCGCCGCGGCCGACCGCCTCGGCCGCGCCCCGGAGCAGGGTGGCCACCCCGGTCGAGTCGAGGAACCCGACCGCGACGAGGTCGACCACGATCTCCACCAGGCCCGGCCGGTCGAGGACCGCGTCCAGCGCCCGGTCGAGCCACGGAGCGCCGGCCATGTCGAGGTCGCCGACCGGGGCGAGGACAACCCGCCCGGGTGCCACGTCCCGCGTACCGATCTCCATCGCCTGTCCGCCCCATGCCGCCGTGTCGTCGTCGCGACCATACCGGTCACGCCTGAATGCGCGCCGCGCCGTCGCACTCTTGAACGCGTTCAAAACCTGTCGTACGCTCAACGGGACCAAAATTTGAACACGTTCAAGAGGGGCGACGAGATGGACGCGAAGGTCTGGATGTACCTGGCCTATCTGGCGGTCAGCATCGGTCTCACCGTCTGGGTGGCCCGCACGCTGTCCCGCAACGGCCTGGTGTTCCTGGAGGACGTCTTCGCCGACAAGCGACTGGCCGACGCGGTCAACAGCCTGCTGGTGGTCGGCTTCTACCTGCTCAACCTCGGCTACGTGACGGTGGCCATGAAGGAAGCCGACCCGGTGCGCACCACCAGCGACGCGCTGGAGCAGCTCTCCATGAAGGTCGGCTTGGTGCTGCTGGTCCTGGGCGCGCTGCACTTCTTCAACGTCTTCGCGCTCGGCCGGTACCGGCGCGGCCGGCTCCGGCAGCAGGCCGTCGGCCACCCGCCGCTCGCCCCGGTCGGCCACCTGCCGACCCAGCCCGGCTCCCGCCTGGTCGGCCCCGCCGGCCCGATGCCCGCCGGCCCGGCCGCGCCCGCCGCAGCGCCGCCCGCCGGGCCGGTGGCGGGCCCGACGCCACCCGTCCCGCCGCGATGACGGTCGCCCCGGGCGGCCACCCGGCGGATCCCAGCGGGCACGGGGCCGATGGGATCCGCCGGTTCACCGTCCTCTATGACGCGCACTGCCCGCTGTGCCGGGCCGCCCGGCAGTGGCTCGGGTCGCGGGCCCAGCTCGTACCCCTGGAGTTCGTGCCGGCCGGCTCGGCGGAGGCCCGGCGGCGCTTCCCGGGGCTCGACCACGACGCGACGCTGCGGGACCTGACCGTGGTCGCCGACACCGGCGCGGTGTACGCCGGCGACGGCGCCTGGTTCGCCTGCCTCTGGGCGCTGGCCGACCACCGCTCGACCGCCGAACGCCTGGCCCGCCCGCACCTGCTGCCGCTGGCCCGGCGCGTGGTGGCCACCGCCTCCTCGGTACGCGAGCTGGTCCGGGAACCCAGGCCGGACCCGGGATACGGTGACGACGATGACCGAGCAGACTGCGCCGACGACCGCTGCGGGTGGCCCGAGCACCGGGGCGACCGCCCGGGGTGAGCAGACCCGCCAGCTGATCCTGGACACCGCGATGCGGCTGTTCCGCGAGCGGGGTTACGCGCGCACCACCATGCGCGCCATCGCCCAGGAGGCCGGCGTGGCGGTCGGCAACGCCTACTACTACTTCGGCTCCAAGGAACACCTGATCCAGGAGTTCTACGCGGGCACCCAGCAGGAGCACCGGGTGGCCGCCGCGCCGGTGCTCGACCGGGAGCGGGACTTTGCCGCCCGCCTCGCCGGGGTGCTGCACGCGGGGGTGGACGTGCTGACGCCGTACCACTCCTTCGCGGCGAGCTTCTTCAAGACGGCGGCGGAGCCGACCTCACCCCTCAGCCCGTTCTCCGCCGAGTCGTCGGAGGCCCGGGAGGCGTCGATCGCGCTCTTCCGGGAGGCGCTGGAGGGCTCCACCGCCCGGGTGGACCCCGAGCTGCGCCCGGCGCTGCCGGAGCTGCTCTGGCTGGCGTACATGGGGGTGGTGCTCTACTGGGTGCACGACCGCTCCCCGGAGCAGGCCCGGACCCGGCAGCTGATCGACGGCGCGGTGCCGCTGGTCGACCGGCTGGTGGCGCTGTCCCGGCTCCGTGTGCTGCGGCCGGTCACCCGCCAGGTGCTCACCCTCATTCACACGCTGCGTCACTGAGGTTCTTCGGCGCCCGAGACGTTGAGTCGCAGGTCAAGTCCATTACCGGACAGCAGTAATCCGGTATGGACCCCTTGCTCGGCCACTTTCGAACACTTAGCGTTACCGGTGACGGGGACCTGGGAGGAGAGGCTGCGGACCGTGGATCCGGCCCGGGATCCACGGTCCGCGCCCGCTGGCGAGGTCAGCGCGGGACGACCCCGAACGAGGTCCAGCCCCGGTCCGGGAAGCCGGCCGCCTCGGCCACCCGGGCCGAGGCGTGGTTGTCGAATTTGTGCAGGTAGGTCGGCACGGCCCCCTCATCCAGCACCCGCCGGGCCGCCTGGGCGACCAGTCGCCGGGCCAGCCCCCGCCCCCGGGCGGCCGCCACCGTACCGACGGCGAGCTCGTGCCCGTACGCGTTGTGCCGCTTGATACCCGCGCCTGCCAGGTACCGCCCGTCGCCGTCACGAACCAGCAGCACCTCCTGGTCGAAGAGGCGCAGCCAGGGCGGCAGCCCGGGGCCGGTCGGCGGGGACCACTCGCCGACGTCGGGCAGCGGCGCCGGAGCGGTGCACCATCGGAACCGGCCGGCGGAGGCGGTGAACTCCGGCGACCCGACCGCCGCCGGGAGGATCGGCAGCAGTTCCTCGACGGTCCGGTCGCGGACCAGGGCCCGTACCGTGTCGACCCGGTCCGGTGGCACGGACAGGATGGTGCAGCCGGGGGCCGCGACCGCCCGGGCCGGCCGCAGCCGGCCGTCCCAGGCCGGCCGGGCGCGCCGGTGCGAGCGGACCACGTGCAGCCCTGGACCGGCCGGCCACTGCCCCAGCCAGGTCGCCAGGTGCAGGAACAACCGGCGGTCGAGCACCGGGCCGCACCTCCTCACCGCCGGGTCCGTCGCGTCTCGCCGTGATCACGGTACGCGGGCCCGAGCCGGCCGTCCCGGCGGATGCGTTCGTAAGGACCTCGCAACACCTGCGCCGCCCCGGGCGTGGATACGCTGTGCCGCACGGCGGGGAGGTACACGGTGGCGCAACGGGTGCTGGTGGTCGACGACGACCGGACGGTGGCCGACGTGGTGTGCCGCTACCTGGAGCACGCCGGCTACGAGGTGGAGCACGTCGGGGACGGGGCGGCCGCGCTGACCGCGGTGGCCCGGCACCCACCGCACCTGGTGGTGCTCGACCTGATGCTGCCCGTCCTGGACGGGCTGGAGGTGTGCCGGCGGCTGCGGGAGCGGCCGGACGGCGTACCCATCGTCATGCTGACCGCGCGCGGCGACGAGGCCGACCGGATCCTCGGCCTGCAACTGGGCGCGGACGACTATCTCGGCAAACCGTTCTCCCCCCGGGAGCTGGTGCTGCGGGTCCGATCGGTGCTGCGCCGGGCCGGCGGCGAGCCGGCCGGCGCACCCGCGCAGGTGCTGGCCGACGGCGGCCTGGAGGTGGAGACCGGCCCCCGGGTGGCCCGGCTGCACGGCCAGGAGCTGGCCCTGACCCTGCGGGAGTTCGACCTGCTGGCCCACCTGATGCGGCACCCGGCGCGGGCGTTCCGCCGGGCCGAGCTGCTGGAACGGGTCTGGGGGTGGCGCTTCGGCGACCAGTCCACGGTGACCGTGCACGTGCGCCGACTCCGGGAGAAGATCGAGACCGACCCGGCGAACCCCCGGCGGATCGTCACCGTGTGGGGCGTCGGCTACCGCTACGAGCCCACCGATGCGTGACCTGGCACTGATCTTCGGGGCGGCGCTGCTCGCGGCGCTCGGCGTCGGGCTGGCCGGCGCGGTAGCCCTGCGGCTGCTGCGCGGCCGGTCGATCACCGTGCACATCTTCGTGCTGCTCACCATGACCGTCGGCGCGGTGGTGGCCGGCGTGGCGGTAGTCGCCGAGGCGATGTTCCTCTCCCCGCACGACCTGGAGGTCGTGCTCATCACGGTGTCGGCGGCCGCGGTGGTGAGCCTGGCCGTCGGCTGGCTCTTCGGCCGCCGGCTGGCCGCCGCGGCAGTCTGGGCCGACCAGGCGCGGGAGCGGGAGCGCCGGATCGAGAAGGGCCGCCGGGACCTGGTCGCCTGGGTCTCGCACGACCTGCGCACCCCGCTCGCCGGGCTGCGCGCGATGGCCGAGGCGCTGGAGGACGGGGTGGTCCGCGACCCGGAGACGGTGGCCGAGTACCACCGCCGGATCCGGGTGGAGACCGACCGGATGACCCGGCTGGTCGACGACCTGTTCGAGCTGTCCCGGATCAACGCGGGCGCGCTGCGGCTGTCGCTGTCCGCGGTGCCGCTGGGGGACGTGGTCTCGGACGCCCTCGCCGGCACCGCGCCGCTGGCCGCCGCCCGCCGCATCCGGCTGGTCGCCGCCGAGTCGGGCTGGCCCACGGTGGCGGGGAGCGAGCCGGAGCTGGCGCGGGTGGTGGGCAACCTGCTGCTCAACGCGGTCCGCTACACCCCCGAGGACGGCACGGTACGGGTCGAAGCTGGCCGGGACTCGGACACCGCATGGCTGGCCGTGGCCGACACCTGCGGCGGCATCCCCGAGTCGGACCTGCCCCGCCTGTTCGACGTGGCGTTCCGAGGAGAGCCGGCGCGGACGCCGCGACCGGGCAACGGCGGCGTCGAGGGCTCGGGTGGGCTGGGGCTGGCGATCGTGCGCGGGCTGATTGAGGCGCACGGCGGGCGGGTAGACGTACAGAACATCACCGATGGCTGCCGATTCGTGGTCCGGTTGCCGGCGGCGGGAACCTGACGCATCGATCGCGCGTCATATCTATTTCCATACATGTACAAGTTTCTCTGGGACGGTAATGGTCATGCCGAATCAGCCGAATGACCGGTACCTGCAGGACACCGAGCGCAGCTGGCAGGCCGTCGAGGGGGCCGGACGGTTCCCCGCGCAGCCCCGGTACCGGGAGGCGCGTGCCGACACACCGCTCTCCTGGGCCGACCTGAACGCGCTGCCGGCCGGCGCCGCCACCCGGCGCGGCCTCAACACCCGCTGAGCGGACGCGGGGAAAGCGACGACACACCCGGGCCGCTCCACCCCGGGTCTTCGCACACGTGTCGGGTAGCGTCTTCTGGTCCGAAACGCCGGCCAACGACAGGAGAAGCTCCGCGCATGGGCAAGAAGACGATCCACGTCTCCGACTTCAGCGGCCAGGTGCTGCGCCCCGACGACGAGGTGGTCAAGGTCGTCGTGCTGGAGCACCCGGACCTGGTGGCCGGGCCCGTGCAGCTGGACGCCACCCCGGTCGAGGTGGAGAGCATCGACGACGCCGCGCTGGACGTGGCCGTGGTGGAGATCCACGACAGGCACGGCGGCGGCGAACCGCGCCGGGTGGTGCTCACCGCCAGCGAGTTCGACGCGATGGCCACCGACGTGCCGATGGCGCAACTGCTGCGCACCGCCGAGCGGGTGAAGCCGCCGAAGGCGCGGCGCAGCGCCGAGAAGGTCGACTACGGCACCATCGAGCACGCCGGCAAGCCGCACCGGGGCAAGGTGACCGACGAGGAGGCCCGGCTGGTGCGCGAGCACCTCGACGAGGTCAACAAGTGGCTCGCCGACGCCGGCCTACGCCAGGTCGACCCGACCGATCCGGAGCACGCCGCCCGGTACGGCTTTCCCACCGCCGGCTGACCATCCGACGGCCGGGCACGCGCTCCCGCAGCGCGTGCCCGGCCGGTCGGTTCAGGCCATCTTCCGGGTGATCTCGGCGAGCGCGGCGGCGATCGCCGACTCCATCGCCTCCTTGTCCAGCCCGAGCCCGGTGAGCACGCCGTCGCCGCCCTCCTCCTCGAGCAGGGCGAGCAGGATGTGCTCGGTGCCGATGTAGTTGTGGCCGAGTCGCAGCGCCTCGCGGAAGGTCAGCTCCAGCACCTTCTTGCCCCGCGCGTCGTACGGGATCAGGTCCGGGACCTGCTCGGCCCGTTCCGGCAGGGTCGCGGCGACCGCCTCCCGGAACCGCTCCAGAGACACGCCCCGCGCCTCGATCAGCTTGGGGGCGAGCGCCTCGGGGTCGACCAGCAGCCCCAGCGCCAGGTGTCCCGGGCCGATCTCGGCGTTGCCCGCCCTCCGCGCCTCCTCCTGCGAGGTCACCACCACGTTGCGGGCCCGGGGCGTGAACCGGCCGAAGCCGGCGTTCGGGTCCAGCGCGGCCGCCGTTTCCGCCTTCGCGGCGGAGCGCTTCTGGGCCGCCTGCTTGCTGACCCCCATGCTGCGGCCGATCTCGGTCCAGGAGGCGCCGGAGCGGCGCGCCTGGTCGACGAAGTGACCGATCAGGTGGTCGGCCACGTCGCCCAGGTGGTCGGCGACCATCACCGCGTCCGAGAGCTGGTCCAGCGCGTCGGAGTGCGCCTTCTTGATGCCCTCGATGAGGTCGTCGAGGCGTACGGGGTGGGTCATCTTCACGGGATCCGTCATGCGTCAACCGTAGGTTGACGGCTCGTGGACGTCAACCGGGAGTTGACGAGTCTCGTCGCTCGCTCCGCAGATTCGAGAGCAGCGCGGCCGAGATCACGGACTTTGACCACCGTCGTTTCCGGTCCCGTCGGTGACGGCCTCCTCGACGTAGTGCGAGGAGCGGATCACCCCTCCGTTCTCCAGGATGGCCACCCGGTAACCGCCGGCAACGAGAGCGGCAAAGATCGTCTCCGCCAGCTTCGGTTCCTCCGACGGATACTCCAAAACCAGATCGATCACGTACGGATTGCTGGCGAACGGCTCAACGTCGGCTGGGTCGAACTCCACCCAGAGATGACCCGTCGGGAGCGTGCCCACCACCGACCTGTTCTCGCGGGGAAGGTCCCGGATGGCCGCGCCGGTCGCCCCGGCGACCACTTCCACCAGGTGCTCGAACGACTGCCGCTCGTCGAGCAGGCCCACCACGAGCGTGTAGTCCGTCATGGCCCTCGCTCCTTTCGCTCTGCCGGCCGGGTGGAAGTCTGTCGGCCCCCCACCCGGGTGGCGCCCCGCTGGTCGAGTAACCAGCGGGGCGCCTGGATCCTCACCTGCCCGGCGGACGACGCGTGGTCATCCCCGAGCGAACCTCACAACGGCTGGTTGATCGACTGGAACGGGCTGACCCAGCCAGCGCCACCATCGACCACCTGCCAGTACTGCAACGCCGGGTTCGAATGATTCCGAGTAAACGAGGCCCGTCCCGCTTCCACGTTCTCCTTCTCGACCCCGCCGCGGACCATGACGTACACCCTGTCCACATGCTGCCTGTTGGCGGAGCGCAACCGGTCTTGAGTCGCGCCGGCGGAGTTCGTACTGACCGTCTTGAACTCTGCACGATGGCCGTCGACGTACGCGTCGAACCCCTTGTTGTCCGACGCGCCGACGGCTGGCAGGGAGTCGTCGCGCGATTCGACCTTATGTCCCCCGGTGAACGCGAGGAAGAAGGCAAGTTCGAACTCGTCGTCATCGAAGCCCGCGTTGACCTTGCCCAGAACCTTGTCCTTGACGATCCTGCCCTTACGGGCCCGTGACTCGTCGATTCGTTCCAAGGCATCGATGATCTGTTCGGCGAGCTTCTCATTCGCGATGTTTGCCCCGGTGGTGCAACCTGCGAAGACGTACGGGTTGCCAACGCGACAGGCGTCGTTGTTGGCGTCCACCATCTTCTGATAGAGCTTGCCGATCCAGTATTTGCCCTCCAGGAAGATCTGCCGGCGGCGCATCTCGCGCAACATCCGCGCCTTGTCGGCATCGCCGGTAGCGGCGCGTTCCTCGTCGTCGGACGAGTACGTCCGCTTCGTCGTCGGGTCGTCGGAGCCGCTGCACCCGTTACAGCCGTCGTTGTGGCCCGGCACGTCGTGGTAGTTGCCGGCGAGGTCCACGTAGTCGGCCCCCGGCCCGCACGCGTCGTCCGAGCAGGCTCGCTCGCCGGACGGGTCGGAGTAGGTGACCGGGCTGTTGCTGCTGTACGTGTACGCGCTCCACTGCTGTGGATCCGTCAGATCCATGATCGGATCGACGCTGATGAACCGACCGATGGACGTGTCGTACTCCCGGGCGCCAAGGTGGGTGAGCCCCGTGTTGTCCCGGGTCCCGCCGACGAAGCCCTTGCTGTTCGGCCAGGCCGGGTCGCCGCCGCGTGGCGTGCCGTACGGCGTCTGCCGGCGGATGGTGGTGGCCTGGGTGGCCGCGTCGACGGCCACCTGACCGGTGCCCTGGTGGTCGGCGGCCAGCCAACTCACCCCGCCCGCGGTCCGGGAGGCAACCACCTGCCCAGCAATGCTGTAGTAGCGGGTGGTGTACGCACCGCTGGACGTCGACCGTACCTCCTGCCCAGGGAGGTAGAGCGTGCGGCCCGTCGGGTCGCGACGAATCAACCGGTTGCCGTCGGCGTCGTAGATGTACCGGGTCTCCCCGGTGCTGTCCACGCTGGTCTCTAGCCGCCCCTCCGGATCCCAGGTGAGCGTCTGGGTGCCGGACGAGGCGGTGGGCCGGGTGAGGGTGTTGCCGTTCTCGTCGTAGGTGTAGCTACCGGTGGCCGCGCCGCTGGTGCTGGTCACCGCGTGCGGCCGGGCCGCTCCGGTGGCCGGGTACGTGTAGGTGGTGGTGGCGTCACCGGACGAGGTGTGCACCATCTCGGTTCGCCGGTTGCCGATCTTGTCGAAGGTCCACGAGCGCCAGTACGGGGCCGGTCCGCCCAGCCCGCTGACGCTCCGCATGGCCGCGCAGTCCCCCGAGGCCGGAGTCCACGCGTCGGTGAGCCGGTGCAGATGGTCGTAGGCGAAGCACTGGGTGTCGTCGACCGGGTCGGGGGCGACGTCCCGGGTCTGGGTGATGTTGCCGGCCGGATCGAAGGTGTACCGCACGTCCGAGACGACGTTCGGCGCGACGGAGTCCCGGTCGGTCCGGATGCTGGTCAGCCGGCCGGTTTCCAACTCCCGGGTGAACGCCTGCCAGACGTGTCCGCCCGAGCCGTTGTCCAGGGTGACCTGGTCGATCTGGCCGAGGGCGTTGTAGACGATCCCGCTCACGTACGGCTGTTGCTGGTTGCCGTACAGCGTGTTCAGCGTGGTGACCTTGCCCAGGTCGGTGTAGGCGTAGGACACGGTCTCGGCGGGCAGGTCACCGACGGTCCCGGGGTAGCTGGTCGATGCCAGCGACCCGTCCGGGTTCCAAGTGTTGTCGAAGTTGTAGGTGCCGGCCAGACCTGTCTCGGAGGTCGGAACGATCACCTGCGTGCCGGTCGACTGGTACCTGTCGGTGTAGCCGAGGACCTTGACCTGGTAGCTGGCCGAGCCCACGAACCGGGTGCTCTGGGTCAAGTATCCCTTGGCCAGGGTGTCGTAGACCCACTGGGCACGCATGGTGCCACCGACCCGGTCGTCGTAGGCCGCTCGTTTGCGGCCCAACGAGTCGTACAGGTAGGCGATCTTCTTGCCGCGCGCGTCGGTGGTGCTGGTGGTCCGACCACCGTTGTCGTAGGTGGTGGTGATCAGTCCCTTGTCCGGGTCCCGGGTCTCGATCTGCCGGCCGCGGATGTCGTACGTGTAGGTCCACTTGTTGCCGGCAGGGTCGGTCACCTCGGCGAGTTGGCCCTTGCGGTTGAACGTGTACCTCGTCGCGTCCCACGAACTGGCCGTGCCCGGCGTGGGTGCCGCGCCGTAGTACTGCCGCAGCTCGACAGTGCGACCGCGGGCGTCGGTTACCGTCGACGTCGCGGTCCCGCCCGCCGGCGGAGTGACGTCGGTGCGGTCGCCCGCGTAGTACGTCGAGGTGCGCCACCGCTCCGCCGCGTACGGTTGGAAGATCGACGCGATCGCTCGGCCGGCGCCGTCGTACACCGTCCGACTCTGGTTCGGCACGAAGGCCGCCTCGGTGGCCGTGACGAGCGTCGTACCGGGGCTGCCGGTCGTGTGGTAGCTGCCGTACGACCGGACCTGCCGCCCGGCGGTGTCGTAGAAGGTGTCGGTAAGCAGCCGGCCGCCGGACGGCGACGACTCCTGCGTCTGCCGGGCCCGGAGCAGCCCGTCGTAAAGGGTGTACGACGTGACGTAATTTCCGGCGTTGTTGAGCTGGGCGGCGGTGACGACGGTGGGCGCGTCGTCGCGGATCAGGTAGCCGTACGTCATGTTGGCGGTCTGGGTGGCCTTGTCCCGGCCCGGCAGCCAGACCGACGTGAGCCGGCCAAGGGCATCGTAGGCCAGGTCGGTGACCTTGCCGTTCGCGTCCACGGTGCGCGTGGTCAAACCCCACGCCGGCTGCATCGTGGTGGTGCTGACGTGCTGCAGCGGGTTGGTGACGGTGGTCGCGGTGAGCGGCCCACCGACCGCCGGGGTGTAGGCGGTGGTGGTGAGGGCTCCCATCGCATCCCACGCGGACGTGGTCCGGCCGTGCGCGTCGTAGGCGGCCCGGCCGACCGTGGAGAAGGTCGGGGTACCGCTGCCCCAGGACTCCATACGTTCGATCCGGGTGACCAGGCCCCGGGTCGCCACGCTCTGGAAGGCCTGGCCGTCGTACGAGTTGCGGACCTCACCCATGACCTGGTCGGCCGAGAGCGCGCCGCCAACGTCAGCGCACTTCACCGCGTAGCTCTGGGTCCGGTGCACCCGGTCGATCAGCCAGTCCGTCGTGTTGCGTGGCGCGTAGTCGGTCTTGGTGCACTGCTCGTCGCCGTCGACACCGTCCTGGCCGAAGTCGTCGACCGAGACGACCATGCCGTACTGGTCGTAGCCGGTGGTGGTGCGGGTGGCCCGCTCGGCGCGGCCGGCGTCGAGCGTGGTGTAGTTCCGCACCGTGGCGATACGGCTGAACCGGGCGGTGACGGTGTCGCCGTTGATCGTCCTTGTGGCGGTGATGGGCGAGGTCCACGGCTCGTTGGTCTGCCGGGACACCACCGCCCCGCCGGGCCCGTTGAACGTCTTCGTCTCTCGGGTGACGCCGGCGTACCAGTCCTCGTCGGCGATCCCGTCGATGCTGACCGTACGGGTGCCGCCGGTGGGCGCGGCCTTGTCGCCGTTCATGCCGCGGAAGTACCGCGTCTCGGTGTACGTCTGCTCGCCCGGGTCACCGACGGTGACCCCTACCCGGCCGTACCCTCGGTAGTCGGACCAGGTCTTGCTCTTGGGGTCAACCAGGCCGTCGTCGTCGTTGTAGTGCCAGGCCGCCCCGTCCAGGTAGCTGTACGTATACACGACGCGCGGACTGCCCTGCGGCGGAACGCCGCCGGTCTGGTCAGTCTCGTAGATGGTGGTCACGACGTACTTGTGGAACCAGTCGGTGACCGGGTTGGTGTACCCCTCCGGCGTCCAGATGACCGGATAGCACCGGCGGGTGTTGGTGTGGGGCGTCGGCATCGGCTGGCCGGCGACGCAGTCGGGCGCCGAGTAGGTGACGTTGACCGTGCCGCCCGACTCGTTGGTGACCCGCGCGATCCGCATCCAGTTCATGGCTGCGGCGAAGTCGGTGGTGTCGACGCGGTTGGCGAGTTGGGTGTAGGCGAACCGCACATCGGGCAGGCTGGCGGTGCCGCCGACCAGGCCGACGTGGGAGATCCGGTCCAGCCAGAGACCGGCGCGGGTGCCGTCGCCGGGATCGGGGAAGGTGTGGGTGAACGTCCACCGCTCGACGTCGGCATAGCCGCTGCCGGACCTGACCTGGGTGGTCACCGCCGCCAGCCGCTTCGTGGTCCAGAACGTCGGGGAGAAGTTGTCCGGGCAGGATGTGCCGGCGCAGTCGGCGTCCCAGGGTGTGTCGGGCCAGTGCGTCGCGTCGTGGGTGGCGCAGGAATTGAGGCACCGGTCGGCGACCGAGAAGGTCGCCCGCATCGGGGCCGAGCCGCTCAGCGCCGAGTCGATGCCGTTGTCCCGCCGGGTGCCGTAGTCGATCCGCTGCGGCCAGCTGGCGCGGTCGTACGTCGCGTCGTCGTTCGGATCGAGGCGGCGGCCATACTTGTTGGTCTCCTTGGCGTACCAGTACGAGGCCGAGTTGCCGGACAGGTCCACGACGTAGTCGAGATTCCATCGCCAGGCCTGGACGCAGTCGGAGTCGGCGAAGGCGGTGGCGTGGCAGGGCTCGCCCGAGTCGTTGCCGAACACAGGGACGGTCAGCGTCGAATTGGTGACCGGGTTCCCCGACGTCCAGCCCGGCAGCCGGTTCAGACCGAACCAGTACTGGATGCCGTCACCCGTGGTGACCACCCAGTACTCGCCGTCGTTGTCGCCATTGCTGGCACCGGTCCGCCGCTCGACCCGGGAACCGTCGTCGTTACGCAGGTGCCAACGCTTTTCGGTCGCGTTGTAGATCAGTTCGCCCGAGCCGCCGGACATCGAGAGCGTGGCGTTGTCGGTCTCCCAGCACTGGTCGAACGTCTTCGTGCTGTTGTTCGCCGATCCGTCCATGTCTTCGCTGCACGACTTGTACCGGCGCTCGATGAAGCCACCGGTGGAGATCTCGAAACCCTCGCCAGCCCAGGACGGCTGGTTGTTCGAGGCGGCGTGCCGGCCGTCGACGGACTGGGAGGAGTAGGTCAGCGACAGCCCGGGGGCGGGCCCATTAAGCGCCGGAGGCGTTCGCATCGGATACGACCAGTTGAAGGCGCCCGAGTTCCCGCCCGCGGACCAGGTCGAGGATGCCGACAGCGAGGTTGCCGCGTAGCTTCCGGCAGACCCGGACGAGCCGGCCGAGAGCGCGACCAGCGTGCTGCCCTCCGCTGCGGCCACCGGCACGTTCGCGGTTACGGCCCGCTGCGCCACGTCGTTGGTCGACGGTAGCGCGGTGCCGGCACAGCGGCGGTCCTCCGGGGTCGACATCGCGCACACGGGCAGCTGGACCAGACGCAGGCGACTGGCCCAGTCGGCGCCGTAGGCGGTGGCGAACGATCGGTAGTCGACGCTGACCCGGGCCGTCCCGGGGCGGTCGATCCCGTCCGCCCGGTCGAGGCGCAGCAGCAGACCCTTGACGCCGGCGCGGCCGGTGGCGGCCCGGTCGAGCAGCTGCACCCGGAGTCGGCTCGGCGCCCCGGCGCTTTCCGACGTGGCGGCCTTGTCCGGCGCGGCCACTCGTACGGGCAGGGTGCCGGCCTGGACTGGTCCGGTGGTGCGGATGGTGGTCAGATCGATCACGCTGGTGCCGGCAGCGGGCCACACCGGCGCCGGTCTGCTGCTCGCGTCCGGGAGGATCTTGGTGGTAGCCGGGGAACTCGGTGTGACCTTTTTGACCGGCACCGTCGGCACCTGCTTCGGCGCTGGCGGCCGGTACGGCGCGTCGATTGGCGCCGCCTGGGCCGGCGCGTGCAGCAGGCTGGCGACGACGGCGGCAGCCAGCGTCGCAGTGATGGTCCGCCGCAGCGTACGAGCGCGATCGCGCCGTACGGGCGGCAGGACGGCAGGGGGCAGGTGTACCTGCACGGAACCTCCGTGTGCTAAGAGTGACATCGACAGAGGTAGATGCCCGGGGCGAGATCTGAGCGCCGACGGACACGACTGGACGGGCGTTCCGAGGATCAGAAGGATGCGGAGCCGGCGGCGTTCTCCTCGCCGACATGAAGGGCGTCGACGCCCATCGGGACCATGGCTGCCATGACGGCCGACCAGCGGCACCCAACCCCTGACGCAACCTGCGCATTGCGCGCAGGCACAGACCAACCAACCACCAGCGACCCCCGTGATATCACCGTTGTGGTGCGCCAGACACTAGGGATGTACAGGCATCCATGTAAAGAGGCGTCGCAAGCTGCGAGCACAAAAGGGACGAAGACCAACGTAATGGCCGGCCATGATCACGATACGTTGATCACCATCGGCGGGTGCCAGCGAGGGCATCGGCCGAGCAACAGGCCCGATATTTCGGGCGCGCAGCACCGCCGGCCAGGGACAGAGGTCATGCCGCCCGACGAGATCAGCGCGAGCCCCGGCCGAGTTTGGACGGCAGGCACCACCGCACCACCAGGCCCGGCCGCCGCCTGTCGGCCAAGGCTCACGCCGGCGTGGCGGAACCAGGCAGCGGTACAGGTCCGGCGAAGGAGGCCGTCGACAGCCCTCGCGTGGATTGCTGGGGCTCAGCCCGCCCTGCCGACCAACGGCTGGCCATGAACAGCCAGCCCGACCCGCAAGGCAAGCCCACACGCGCCCGCATCGCGGGTCAGCGCGACTTGCGTGCCAGCAGCCAGCCGGCAACGGTCAGCCCGGCGCCCAGCGCGACCAGGGGTACCGAGTCGACCGCCGTCAGGCCCAGGAGCACCAGCACGGCTCCCACGATGGACAACGCGAACGCGCCGGGGTGACGCGCGCCCGGCGGTCGCCAGCCGGTCCGTCGCTGCTGCATCTCTGGATCTCCTCTTCGCCTTGAGGACCGGGGGCCGGCCTCGCCCGGCCGACCCCCTGCCATCATCCCTTCTTGGCCCGCGCGCTCGACCAGGCGAGCAGACGGTCGCCGAACAGTGCCACGACCAGTGCGACAGCACCCAGTACCGCGAACAGACCACCGATCGCGATCTTCGTCCAACGATTCAGCCAGGCCGCCGAGTCGTCGGTATTGCCGTTCGCGGCCACGAACTCGTCCGGCCTCGCTGGGTCGACCCAGACTCTCATCTCAGCAGGCGGGTCCCGGTGACAGCCGGTCGCTCCGCCGCACAGGATGCGCTTCTGGTAATGCCCGCCTTCATACTCGTAGGTCACGGTGATGGTGTCCGGACCGCTGCCCCGCCCGGACCCGTCGTAGAAGTCCGAGACCACGGCCGTGACCGGCACCCCCTCGGCACGCAACCGATCCGCCTTCGCGGACACCCGCGAGATGTAGACGGCCGAGGCCACCGCCAGACTTAATCCGCCCAGAAGGAACACCAGGCCCATGGCGATGACCTTCCCCCAGCGCCGCCTGACCGGCGGCGGTGCGGCGGGTCGCCCGCCTCTTCTGGCCATCGGACCTCCTCCCTCCGGAAAACCCACGCGTACTCTGCCAGACGTCGTCGATTCGATGGCGGTCGACTGCGCTGCCGTCACCAGGCGAACGGGTCGGTGAACGGAACGCCGAACGTCCCTGGCGCCTCGCCTGGCCCGGCCACCGCCCACCAGCCAAGCTGTGCTCCCGTTGCGCCAACGCCCTTTTGTACCGCCGCGGGATCGAGTTGCCCCTTGGGCATGAACTGCTGTCTCCACGTCATGTCGACGTTGCCGCTGCGGTCGTACCAGGTCCGAGCCGAGGGCTTGTAGACGGGGGCACCGGATCGGGTGGTCTTGATCAACCGAACGCCGGGAATGAGTTTGCTGGAGGCGTAGTCGATACCCAGGCCAATAGCCATACTACGGACATTTTCGGCAGTCCATCCACTTCGCGACGCTTCAACGTCGGCCACCCGTCCCCCCATCGCCACGAGCATTCCAGCGGTGCCGACAGCCGCGCAGACCCCGGCAGTAGCGAAGATGCAGACCCCCAATCCCACGGCGGCAGGGACGCCGGTCACCCAATCGCGATTACCCCGCCACCACGCCTTCGCGCCTTCCTTCCCGCTAAAAAGGCACTTGAAGTCTGTGAACTCGCACTTGGGACCGTCGAGCTCACCCTTGGGTTCGGGCGGCGGTGGCATCTGCGGGCAGGCCGGAGTCTGCGGGATGTAGACCTTCGGCTTCGGCGGCGCCGCCACCGGCCCGATGAAGTTCAGGGCCACCCGCCACACGTGCACATCCACGCGGGCCACCAGCCAGACCCCGGGATATCCGGCGTAGGCCATGTTGATCCAGCCAACCTGACCGCCGTATCCGCCCAGGCAGACCGCGCCGCCGTAGCGGCAGTACAGGAAGTAGTCGGCCCGGAAGTGGTAGCGATAGCCGCCCTTGGTGACGCTCCACCGGTCGCTGCCGATATACATCCAACTGCCGCCGGACTCCCGCCCCGTCGGATCGGACTGGGTGACCGGGCTGTTGCCCGCGTAGGAGTAGCCGTTCATCTGGGTCGGGTCGTCGATGTTGAAGACCGGGTCGACACTGACGAACCGGCCGAGCGCCGGGTCGTACTCGCGGGCGCCCAGGTGGGTCAGGCCGGTGTTGTCCACCGTTCCACCGACGAAGCCCTTGCTGTTCGGCCAGGCCGGCGGCGTGGCGCCCCGGTTGGTCCCATACGGCGTCTGTCGGCGCACCGTGGCCTGCTGATCGCTCGCCCGGACGCTGAGCTGCGCGGTGCCCTGGTGATCGTTGCTCAACCAGACCAGCCCCGCGCTGGTCCGCGACGCCACGGTCTCCCCGTTGAAGGTGTAGTAGCGGGTGCAGCTCAGGTTGCCCGTAGCGGTGGTGTACCGCAGTTCCTGCCCGGGCAGGTAGAGGGTCTTGCCGGTCGGGTCCCGGCGGATCAGCCGGTTGCCGTCGGCGTCGTAGATGTAGGTGGTCGTGCCGGCGGTGTCCGTGCTGGTCGACAGCCGGCCCTCCAGGTCCCAGGTCAGGGTCTGGGTGCCCGCCGTCGGGGTGGGCCGGGTCCTGGTGTTGCCGGCCTCGTCGTAGGTGTAGCTGGCCGTGGTGGGCGAACCGGCGCCAACCGTGGTCGTCGTCGCGGTGACCGCGTGCGGCTGGCGGGAGCCCGCCGTCGGCACCGTGTACGTGGTGGTGCGGTCCCCGGACGGAGTGCCGTGGTCGACCTCCCTGATCCGGTTTCCCGCCACGTCCAACGTCCAGGTCAGCCAGTACTTGGCCGAGCCGCCGAGGGCCGAGACGGTCGGCGCCTTGGTGCAGTCGCCGTCGCCCGGGGTCCACGCCTCGACCAACTGCCCCAGGTAGTCGTGACGGAAGCACTGGTTGTCGGCGCCACCCGTCGCGGCCACGTCGGAAATCTTGGTGATCTTGCCGACATCGTCGTACGTGTACCGCACATCTGACAGCGTGTACGGCGCGACCGATTCCCGGTCGGCCCGGATGCTCAGCACCCGGCCGGTCTCCAACTCACGGGTGAACGACCGGTAAAACCGCGACCCGGTCTGGGAGTAGAGGCCGGTGTAGAAGGTGTACTGATCGACTTTCCCGAGCGCGTTGTAGACGGTGTCGGAAACGTAGCTGGACTCCGGGTTGGTTCCGTACAGCGTGGTCATTTGCTTCGGCAGGCCGCTGACCGAGTCGTATCTGTTGGACACCGTCTCCAACGGCAGGTCCCCGGTCTCCGGGAAGGACGCGGAGGCGGCGCTGCCGTCCACGTTGTAGGTGTTGCTGGATTCGTACGTGCCGCTTAGTCCGGTCTCCGAGGTGGGGATCACCACCTGGGTCCCGGTCGGCTGATAGTTGTCGGTGTAGCCGGTGATCCTCACCTGATACGACGCCGAGCCCATGAATCGGGTGCTCTGCGTCAGCTGACCCTTGGCCAGGGTGTCGTACACCCACTGCGCCCGTTGCGGCCCGCCGACCTGGTTCTCGTAGGTGACCCGCTTGCGGCCCAGGGCGTCGTAGACGTGGACCAGCTTGGTGTTACGGGCGTCCGTTACCGAGGTGATCCGACCTTCGTTGTCGAAGGTCATCTTCGTCAGGCCCTTGTCCGGGTCGTCGACACTGTCCTGCCGGCCCCGGATGTCGTAGGTGAACGTCCACTTGTTGCCCGCGGGATCGATCACCTGCTCCAACTGCTCCTTGGCGTTGTACTTGTACTGCGTCCGATCGTACGTCCCGGTTGGCGTGGTCCCGCGGTACTGCCGCAGCTCCACGGTGTTGCCGCGGGCGTCACCCACCTTCGACGTCGGGGTTCCGCCGGCCGGCGGGGTGACGTCCACCCGGTCGCCCGCGTAGTAGGTCCTGGTCCGATAGCGCTCGGCGTCATAGGGCTGGAAGACCGACGCCACCGCCCGCCCGGCGCCGTCGTAGACGGTGCGCGTCTGGGTCGGCACGAAGGCGCGTTCGGTGGCCGTGACCAGGGTGGTGTCCGGGGTACCGGTGGTGTGGTATGCCCCAAACGTCTTCACCTCCCGCCCGGCGGTGTCGTAGAAGGTGTCGGAGATCAGCCGCCCGCCCGACGGCGAGGCCGCCTGGGTCTGTCGGGGCCGCAGCAGCCCGTCGTAGAGCTCGTAGCTGGTCACGTAGTTGCCGGCCGGGTTGAGCGCCCTGGTGGTGATCGCCGAGGGGGCGTCGGCACGAATCAGGTAGCTGTAGGTGAGGTTCGCCGAGTCGGTCCCCTTCACCCGGCCCGGCTTCCAGGTCGCGGTCAACCGGCCCAGGCCGTCGTACGTCATGTCGGTGCGCTTGGCGTTGGCGTCCGTGGTGGCGACGGCCAGGCCCCAGGCCGGTTCGAGGTCGCTGGTGGTGGTGTGACCCATCGGGTTGGTCGCCACCATCTGGGTGACCGGGCCCCCGCTGGCAGGCGTGTACGCGGTCGTCGAGTGGGCGTTCACGCCGTCCCAGTTGTCGGTGACCCGCCCGTATGCGTCGTAGGCGGCCTGCGAGACGGTGACGAACGACGGCACGCCGCTCGCCCACGCCGACATCTCCTCGTTCCGGGTGACGTTGCCCTTCGTCGGGGTGACCCCCGCGGCATTGCCGTCGTAGGAGATCCGCTTCACCGACACCACCTGCTGCTCGCTGAGCGTGGTCGGGTCGGCGGCCGCGGAGCACGCCACGGCGTACGTGGAGATGGTCTTCGCGAGGCCCAGCAGCCAGTCCGAGGTGTTGTGCCCGTAGCTCGACTTGATGCACTGCTCGTCTCCGGTCACCGCGGTGTCCCCGCGGTCGTCGACCTGCACCGGGTAGCCGTAGCCGTCGAAGGTGGTGTACTGCGAGGTCACCCGGACACCCCGGCCGGCGTCCAGCGTTACCCGGTGGTGCTTCGCCGAGACGTCGACGTGCCGGGCCTCCACGGTGTCACCGTTGATGGTGCGGGAGGCGGTGGCCGCCGACTGCCAGGGCTCGCTGACCTCACGGGAGACCTCCGGACCACCCGGGCCGTTGAAGGTGATGCGCTCCCGCTCCAGGCCGGCGTAGGCGTCCTCGTCGTTGACGGTCGGCACGCCGGCACCCGTGACGGTGACCTGCCGGGTGCCGGTGGGCAGCTTGTCCCCGTGCATGCCGCGGAAGTACGTCGTCTCCGTGTAGGTCTGCTCTCCGGGATCGCCGACGGTCACGCCGACCCGCGCGTAGCCACGCCACACCGACCAGGTCTTGTCCTTCTTGCCGATCAGTCCGTCGTCATCGGCGTAGTGCCAGGCGGGGTCGCCGAGGTAGCTGTACGAGTAGACGGTGCGAGGGCTGCCGTTGGGCGGTACACCGCCGGTCTGGTCGGCCTCGTAGATGGTCGTCACCACGTACTTGTGGAAGTAGTCGGTGATCGGGTCCTGGTAGCCCTCGGGCGTCCAGCGCACGGGGTAACAACGCAGGATGTTGCCGGAGGGCGAGGTCGGCATCCGCGACCCGGCGACGCAGTCGGGCGCCGAGTAGTTGACGCTGACCGTGCCACCGGTTTCGCTGCGGATCATCGCCAGCCGCCACCAGTTCATCGCCGGAGAGTGGTCGCCGATGACGTCCACGCGGTTGCTCAACTGGACGCCGGTGAACTCGATGTCCGGCACCGTCGTCGTGGCGCCGACCAGACCCTCGTGGGAGATCTTCTGGAGGAACAGCCCGGCCCGTGTGCCGTCACCGGGGTCGGGGAAGGTGTGGGTCAGCGTCCAGCGCTCGACGTCGCGGTAGTCCGAGCCGTCCCGTACCTGGGTGGTCACGGCCGACAGGCGCTTGGTGGACCAGAACGTGGGTGAGCCGACCAGGCAGGAGTCCTGGCTGCATTCCTGGTCCCAGGGGGTGTCCGGCCAGTGTGCCGCGTCGTGGGTGGTGCAACTGGACAGGCAGCGGTCGGCGGGGGTGAAGCTCACCCGCATCGGCGCGGCGACACCGCGGTAGAGCGAGTCGGTGCGCACCCCGTTGACCAGGGTCCGGTTGTCGGTGCCGTAATCGATCCGAGTCAGGTAGCCGCCGCGCACGTAGGAGGCGAGATCCGACGCGGTGTTGTTGCGGGCGTACTTGTTCGTCTCCTTGGCGTACCAGAAGGACATGGTGTTGCCGTTGGGGTCGACCACGTAGTCGAGGTTCCACCGCCAGGCCTGCACGCAGTCCGAGGCGGCGAACGAGGAGGCGTGGCAGGGCTCACCAGGATCGTTGCCGAAGACCGGCGCGGTCCAGGTGGAGTTGGTGACGGCCGCACCGCTCGTCCACCCGTCCAGCTTGTGGCGGCCGAAGTAGTACTGGGTGCCGTCCGCCGTGGTGACCTTCCAGTACTCGCCGTTGTCGTCGCCGTTGCCGTACGACGAGCCTCCGACGATCCGCTCGGCCTTGGTGCCGTCGTCGCGGCGCAGGTGCCAGAAACCGTCGCCGGCGTCGTAGATCAGCTCCCCGCCGGAGCCGCCGAGCGACATGGTGGCGTTGTTGGTCTCCCAGCACAGGTCGCCGGTCTTGGTGCTGTTGTTGTGGTCGGCGCCGTCCATGTCCTGGGCGCAGGACCGGTACCGGCGCTCGATGAAGTCGCCAGGGGTGAACTCGAAGCCCTCACCCACCCAGGACGGCTGGTTGTTCGAGGCGGCGTGCCGGCCGTCGACGCTCTGCGCCGAGTAGGACAGCTTCATCTCCGGGCTCGGACCGCCCAGGGACGGTGGGTTCCGCATGCCGTACGACCAGGTGAAGTCGCCCGAACTGCCGCCGGCCGACCAGGTCGCGGAGGGCGACAGGCTGGTGGCGGCGAACGAGCCGGCCGCCCCGGAGGAGCCGGCGGTAAGGGCCAGCAGGGTGAACGTGCCCGACGCCTCAGCCGTCGACCCGCTCGGCGCAGCCGACTGCGCCGGCACCGGGACCGGCGCCGTGACGGTACGGTTGGCGACGTCGTTGCGGGACGGCAGCACCGTCCCCGGACACCGCTGCGGTCGCCCCTCGGGGCGCGCGCACGCGGGCAGTTCGACCAGCCGCAACCGGCTCGCCCAGTCCGCGCCGTAGGCGGTGGCGAACGCGCTGTAGTCGACCGTGACCGCGACCTGCCCGCTCTGCCGAGCGCCGTCGGCGCGGGCCACCTTGAGCAGCACGCCATTGACGCCGGCGGCCCGCGCGGCGGCCTGGTCGAGCACGCTCACCCGCACCCGTTCCGGGACGGCCGCGGCGGCCCGTCCTGCGGCGGACGGCTCGGGTGAGCTGACCGACACGGGGAGCGTCCCCGCCAGGCCCTTCGCCACAGCGCCGCGCTCCGTGGTCGGGAGCGCGATGTCGGCGCTGCCCGCGTCGGGCCAGCGCGGCGCCGGCAGCGCGGCGGCCGGCCGGGCTGCGGCCCGCTTCGGGGCCGGGGCGGCCGGAACCTCGTGCACGGGTACCGGCTTCACCTGGGCGGCCCGGGGCGGGGTGAATCCCTCGGCCGGCGGCCGGGCCGAGGCGGGGACGTACGTCAGGGCTGCGGTGAGCGCGGCGACCAGTCCGACGGAAACCAACCGAACCTTCGCTGCGCGTGTTCTAGGCATTACCGATAGTGACGATGCGAGCAAGGTTGAAGTCATCTGAGCCCTCCGTGCAGCGGAACGGACCGACAGAAGAGGAGGAGAAGGAAGGAGAAGAAAGGGGGCGGAGGTGCCCTCCCCGTAGGGAAGGGCACCTCGCGCCGTTACCTGCTGATCACGGGGTCGGCGGGTTGAACCGCAGCCCCAGGCCCGGCCGGAGCACCGGCTGGCGGTACGTGTACTGGATGGCGGAGGTGCCGTCGGCGTTCTCGACGCCGATGGTGGCGCCGCCGCCACGCTCCAGGAACGTGCCGTCGTTGTCGGTGTAGGCGTAGCTCCAGCCACCGGCCTCGTCGAGAATCACCTGGAAGGTCACCCGGGTCAGCGGGTCCTCGTACGAGTGCACGTTGCGCCACTCGATGACGAACTGCCGGTTGGGTGCGGTGCCGCGGACCGCCGTGCGGACACTGGCGTTGCTGTCCACCACCCAGTCGTGCCAGAACGGGTAGAGGGCGGCGTTGGGTTCCTCGGGACTGTCCGGCGACGGGATCGGCCACGCGTCCGGCGACGGTTCGCCGGGGTCGACGAAGCTGAGCACGCCGTTGATGTCCACGTAGCCGGTGTTGTAGGTCTGCCCGTACAGGGTCACCGGGAAGGGCAGGGCCACCGAGCTGTAGGCGTCGTCGCCGGTCAGCGACAGCACCGTGGCGTCGGCAGGGCTGTACGCCACCGGCTGCTCGGCCAGGGTGTACCCACCCCCGGCCGCCGTGGCCCCGAGGGTGTAGTCCGCCGCCGCCTGGGTGTTCGTCCCCACCGTGACCTGCCGTACGTCGGAACCCTTGCAGGCACCGCTCGTCACGGTGGCGATCACCGCCCAGGTGCCGGCCGGCACCGCGTCGACCTTGTAGGTGCCGTCCGCGGCCGTCGTGGCCGTCTTGTCGGCGACCGTCACGGTCGCCCCGGCGACCGCGGCGCCCTGGCAGGTGACCGTGCCGGCCACGCTGCCCTGCCCCGGCGGGTTGGGCTTGAAGGTCACGCCCTGCCCGCTGGCCAGCCAGTTCTCCCGGAACAGGTACTGGAAGGCCATGGATCCGTCGGCGTTCTCGATGCCCACGGTGCCCTCACCGCCGCGCTCGATCGACTTCGTCGGGTCGATGTCGGTGTAGGCGAGGGTGATGTCGCCACCCTCGTTGAAGATCACCTCGAAGGTGGCCCGGGTGCTGGTGTCGCCGTAGATGTGGACGTTGCGCCACTCGACGACCCACTGCCGGTTGGGCGCCGTACCGCTGATCTTCGTGGCGATCCGCGCCTGGTTGTCGACCACCCAGTCGTCCCACAGGGCGTAGACCGCCGCGTTCGGGGATCCCTCCACGGCCGGCGACGGGATGGTGCCCGGCCAGGACCCGATCCAGCCGAAGTACGCCGGGTCCTTGAAGCTGATCAGACCGTTGGCGCTGATCCAGGCCGAGGTGTACTGCTCGCCGTACAGCTTGACCGGGAAGGGCGGGTTCTTCTGCCACACCGTCTCGTCGCCGCTCCAGCCCTCGGTGACGTCACCGGGGATGAAGGTCTGCGGGCCGGTGGTGCACTTGTTGCCGAACTCGTCGCCGTCCACCATCACGGACAGGTCCACGTTCTTGGTCCCGCCCGCGTAGTTGACGGTCTCCTTCGCGGACTGGCCGACGCACCGGTTGTCCCCGGTCGCCGCGGCCACCTGGTACTCGCCCACCGGCACGCCGGTGAACTGGTAGCTGCCGTCCGCGCCGGTGGTGGTGCTCCGGTTGCCCGGGTTCAGGGTGACCGTCGCCCCGGCGTACGGCGTGCCGGTGACCGCGGTGGTGAGCACACCGTTGACGGTGCCCACCGGGGCCGGCGTGTACGTGATGGAGCTGTTGCCGGTGAGCACCGCCTCCTGGAAGGAGTAGAGCGCCGCCACCGTGCCGGAGCCGTTCTCCAACCCGACGGTCGCGCCGGCGCCCTGCTGGGTCGGGGTCGACATCGCGCCGTAGTGGAACGCGATCCGGCCGTCCTCGTGGAAGATCACCTCGAAGGTGAGCCGCTCCGCGCTGGTCGGACGGAACCCGACGTTGCGCCACTCCACCACGTAGTACCGGTTCGGCGCAGTGCCGAACGTCTGGGTCCGGACGCTGGACGAGGAGTCCACCTGGAAGTCGTCCCAGAACGGGGCCACCACGGCGTTGGGCGCGTCCGCGGTCGGCATCGTCGGATTGGCCCAGGCGTCGACCGCGCCGGAGACGCTACCGAAGCTGACCAGGCCGTTCGTGTGCACGAAGCCCGACGTGTAGGACTGGCCATGGAACTGCACCGGGAACGGCAGGGTCACCGTGGTGGCCGCGTCGTCGCCGGTCAGGGCGAGCACGTTGGCGGCCGCCACGAACCCCGACGGGCCGGTGGTGCAGGCGTAGCCAAGGCCGCCGTAGTCCGGGCCGAGCTTCAGGTCACTCACGGTGTCCGCCGAGAGCTCCACCTGGCTGCGCACGACCACGCCGCACCGCCCGGCGAGCTTCGCCGAGACGTCGTAGCTGTCGGCCACCAGGCCGGTGAAGCTGTACGCCCCGGTGCCGCTCGTGGTGGCGGTCAGGCCACCCGGGTCGAGCGTGACGGTAGCGCCGCTGACCGGGTTGCCGGCCGCGTCGGTCAGCGTGCCGGAGAGGTTGTGCGTCTCCAGCCCGCCGGCGACGTCCGGGCGGACGAAGGTGATGGCCTGGCCGTTGGCCAGCACCGGCTCGTCCACCGAGTAGGACAGCCCGTCCTCACCCGCGGCCGCCTCGATGCCGACGATCGCGTTGTCGCCCTTCTCGGCGGCGTTGTCGAGCTGGTCGTAGTTGGTGGTCACGGTGCCGTCCGGCGCGAGGATCGCCTCGAAGGTCAGGCGCTGGGTCGCGTCGGCCTTCCGGTAGACGTTGCGCCACTCGACGATGAACCGCTGGTCGGCGCCGGTGCCGGTGGTGCCGGTCCGGACGCTCGCCGACGCGTCGACCACCAGGTCGTCCCAGAACGGGGCGACGACGGCGTTCGGGTCCGCCGGCGCGGGCAGCTGGCCACCGCCGGTGTACGGGTGCGAGCCGGCCGGGTCGGTGAACGAGAGCAGGCCGTTGGTGTCGACCCAGGCGCTGCGGTAGGCCCCGCCGTAGAACGGGAAGGCGAACGGCAGCTGGACGGTGCTGACGGCGTCGTCACCGGTGAGCGCCAGCGCGGTGCTGGCCGTGGTGAAGGTCGCGGTCTGCTCGGTGCAGGTGGTGCCCAGGTCGTCGCCGACCGCGAGCAGGAAGATGTCCAGCACGGTGGTGTCCGGGCCGGCGACCTCGATCTGCTGGCTGACCGCCAGGCCGCACCGGCCGCCGTAGGTGACGGTGATGGTGTACGTGCTGGGCGGGATGTTGGCCAGCAGGTAGCTGCCGTCGGCGCCGGAGGTGGCCTGGTAGCCACCCGGTTGCAGCTGGATCAGCGCCCCGGCCTGTGGCATCCAGTTCGGGTCCCACACCGTGCCGGCGAGGCTGGCGGCGGCGTTGACGGTGAACTGGTTCTGGGCCATCGCACCGACGCGGTTGCCGTCGTCCACCGCGACCGCGTACACCGGACGCTCGCCGGTGGTGTTACCCACCGAAATCGTGACGGTGGCCGTGCCGCCCGCGCTGGTGGCGTTGACGGTGGTGCCGAGGCCGGTGCCGTCGACGCTGTACTTGAACTTGGTGATGTTGATGTCGCCGCCCGCGTCGAACTTGACGGTCAGCTGACCGCCGGCCGTGACGCTGGCGCCGTTCGGGAAGGTGATCTTCGGCTGCAGCGGCACGGCGAGCTTCGCCAGGTTGGCCGAGGTCTCGACGAAGTTGTAGAACCGCAGGTCGTCGACGGCGCCGGTGAAGTAGCTGTCGTTGGCGCCGTTCCACTTGCGCCGGCCGACGGCGAACTCCGAGGTGGCGTTGAAGCCGCCGGAGAGGGTCGTCGTGGCGGTCTGCGCGACCCCGTTGACGTAGAGGGTCAGCTTCTTGGTCGCGGCGTCGTAGACGCCGGCGAGGTGGGTCCACTTGCCGGCCGTCGGGGCCGCGTCAGACAGCACGCTGTAGAGCCCGGCGTTGTCGGTGTCGGCGGCGGCCATGGTGAACCGCCAACGCTGGCTGCTGCCGGCGTAGCCGAGGTGGTACGCGGACATCCGCGTGCCGCTCGCGCTGACCACGGTCTGCACGCCGGTGCCCGCCGTCGAGCTGATCTTGACCCAGGCCGCGACGGTGAAGCTGGTGTCGGTCCGGACCGGGGTGGAGACGCCGGTGTCCGGGTGCGGGGTGTTGAGGGTGCCGGTCCGGGTGGCGGCGGCGGTGCCGGGCAGCGACAGGGCCGTCCCGACACCGGCGCGGCCGGCGACCCGGGTGACCCCGGTGCCGAGCGTCAGGGCGTTCCCGTGCCCCGAGTCGTCGTTGGCGGTGCTGCCCGTCTCCTCGAACCTCCATTCCGCCGCCGGCCCGGAGCCGGCCTTGACGCTGAAGGTGTACAGCACCGAACTGGAGAAGCGACCCGCGTGATCCTTGGACCACACGTAGAGGTTGTTCACGCCGTCGTGCAGTGGCGCGATCGTGAACGACCCCCCGTAGTCCGTGGTCCGAGCGGGCACGGTCTTCGCCGCGGTCAGCACCCCGGAGTCGAGGCTGTACGCGTACTCCCTGACCTCGTTCGCCTTGCTGGTCGGCGGTGCCACGTTGAAGGTGCCGGAGAGGCCCACGCCGCCGCGCGGGACGCCGTCATTGGGGTAGTTGGTCGAGGTGATGCTGGCCGGCGGGTTTGGATTCGAGGTGTCCACGGTGAACTCGCAGGTGCCGGACCAGGCCCCGTAGTGGGTGCCGTCCCAGGTCCGGGCCTGCCACACGTAGGTAGCGCCGTCGGTCAACTTGCCGGACGGGATCGCCTTCGACACGACCGACGGGTTGCCGGCGGCCTGCGAGATCTTGTTGGTCTCGTTCCGGGTGCCGCCCAGTGGCCACCAGTAGAAGTAGGTGGTCAGCGACTGCTGCGAGGTGTCCGGGTCGGACTGCTTCGCGGCGAGGATCGGCGTGGCGCTCAGCACGTACGGCCGCGAGGTGCCGGTCGCGCACACCTTGCCGTCGGACTTGCGGTCGCTGGGCGCGTTCGGGTCGGTGTTGTAGGTGATGGCGAGCTTCGGCGAGGCGTGGTTGAACCGCTTCCACTGGCTCTTGGTGCCCTCGTCAACGGCGCGGAGGCCGACGGTCAGGGTGGACCACCCGCTCGCCGCCGCCTTGGCCACCATCGAGGTGACGTTGAACTCGATGGTCCCGGTCCCGAGGCAGCCGTGGATGGCGCCGTACTTGCGGTTGCCGAGCGTCTGCGAGGTGTAGGTGCTGTACCAGGTCGGCTGGTTGTTCCAGGTCGTGCTCGACGAGATCGCCCCGGTCATCCACAGCTTCGCGTTCGTCGGCGACGGGCTGCAGGTCCAGGACCAGCGCTGCTCGACCCGGAACTGGGCGCTGAGGATGTGCTTGCCCCGGACCGTGGAGGTGTTCATCCGGAAGAGCGAGCGGATGATGTGGTCCACGCAGCCGGAGCAGTCCTCGGTGCGTCCCGCGCCCGCCGCCCCGACGGTCGAGCTGTTGTACAGCGCCGTCGAGTTCTGCCAGAACGAGCTGGACTTGTACTTGCTCCAGACCGAGGTCCAGGCGTTGCTGGAGATGCCGCCGGTCCACGACGGGTCGATGTAGATGGGCAGCTTCGTACCCTGGTCGGCCAGCATCTTCTTGTCCGGGACGACGGTCAGGGTCCCGCCGTCGACGCGTACCGGCATGACGGCCCGGCGGGCGCGCTCGGGCACCGCCTTCCGGTCGGGCACGGCCTCCGCGCCCCGGGCCGCCTCCGCGGCGGCCTCGGCGGCGGTGGGCTTGCGCCTCGGCGCGGCCGAGGCCTGGGTCTTGCCCTTGCCCTGGTCGTTGGCCGGGCCCTCGGCGTCCGAGGAGTCCCACATCAGCGGCGCCGGGGCGGCGAAGACGGTGCCGCCCTTGGCGTCCCGGGCTGCCAGGCCGCCGCCGGCGGCGGTGGTCACGGTCAGGCCCTTGGTGCTGACGCCGAACTTCAGCGACGCCAGCTCGGGGTTGGCGGCCGCCGCGCGGGTCCGGACCACCAGCACCTGGGAGAAGCCGAGCGGCTGGGCGGTGACCTGGAGGTCGACGTCCGGCAGGACGTTCCGGTAGGTGGCCGTGGCGCCCTTCAGCACCGGGGCCGGCAGCGTGCCGGGCCAGGTCAGGGCCAGTTCCCGGGAGCCGTCGCGCAGCCGCACGAACGGGCCGTCGCCCTTGGCGGAGAACACGATCGGCAGGACGGTCGCCCGGGGCACGATGCCCTCGGACGTCGCCTTCAGCGTGGTGTCGACCGGAGCCCAGGAGTCGCCCTTGCGCACCCGGGCCGGTTCGATCGTCTGCTCCAGCGTCTCGGAGCCGTCGACGTTGAGGAACGTCTGCGACCACTCCGTACGCGCCGAGAGCAGCTCCACCCGGCGGTTGCAGACCGCCAGCATGCGACGGGCCGAAGCCGCGTCGGGCTGCTCGTCGACACACGCACCCTTCTGTTGCGGCGGCGCGGCGGCGGCCGGCGTCGCCGGCACCCCGAGCAGACTCGCCGCGACGGTCGCGGTGACCGCGCCCGTCAACCAACGTCCGAAAAGACCTCTACGCGTTCTGGACACGCGCGCAGGCAATGGCCATCCAGCCACCAGCGACCCCCGTGATCACGTCTGACAGTGCGCCAGACGATAGAGATGGAGGAGAACCGATGTAAAGAGTGATCACAAGCTGCAAGCACAGAACGGACATTGAGGTATGCAAGTAGCTCGACGGTGACGGACGGTTCCGTCCGGGTGCCGCCTCCACAGGCGTGGTGGTGCACCACAACCAGCCCGGAAAACAACTCTGGCCTGGTGGAGAACCACCAGGCCAGAGCCACTATCACCGGTGCGCCGCCAGGGACTCGAACCCCGAACCCGCGGATTAAGAGTCCGCTGCTCTGCCAGTTGAGCTAGCGGCGCTCGCTGGCAACGGGGAGGAACACTAGCACGCGGCCGACGGGGCCGGGCGGGAGGCCGGCTCCCGTCACGGGGCCGCCCCAATTCTGGTGATCGGCATCCGCCCGAGGAACGAAAAAGGCCCTGGCCCGGTGGAACCGGACCAGAGCCTTGATCACCTGTGCGCCGCCAGGGACTCGAACCCCGAACCCGCGGATTAAGAGTCCGCTGCTCTGCCAGTTGAGCTAGCGGCGCTCGCCGGCAACGGGGAGAACATTAGCACGCTGCCGGACGCGGCTTCCAATCAGATCCCGGCTCCCCCCTTCGGTCGAGCTTACCGGACAAACAGCATCAAACTGACCAGCGGGGGCCAGGAGTGACGGCGGTGATGCGGCACCATGTCCGCCAGGCACGCGAGAACAGGGGTGGGGATGGGCAGGTTCGCGCGGGCCGGGGCGATGGTGGGCGCCCTGGTCCTCACGGCGTCGCTGGCACTGGCCGGGTGCGGGGACGACCAGAGGAAGCCGGTGGCCGCGAGCGGCGGCCAGCAAAGAGAGCCGACCGCGACCGCGTCCGCCGGCGGGCCGGGCGGGCCGGCGCAGGCGTCTCCGGCCCCGCTGGCGGTGATCCCGGCCGACGGAGCCAGCCGTCGCCCGGTCAGCACCGAGATCAGCGCCAAGATCCCAGGCGGCGGGACGGTCTCGAAGGTCGCCCTGACGACCGCGAGCGGCAAGCCGGTCGAGGGCCGGCTACGCCGGGACGGCTCGTCCTGGGTGCCGTCCGCCCCGCTGAAGTACGGCACCCGCTACACCGCCACCGTCACCGGGACCGGCCCGGACGGCCGGATCCACGAGGGCACCGGCACCTTCACCACGATGGCCCGGCCGAAGTCGATGATCGGCTCGGGTCTCTACCTGTTCAGCGACCGGACGTACGGGGTGGGGATGCCGGTGGTGGCCGAGTTCTCGCCGGGCATCCCGAAGAAGGACCGGGCCGCGGTGCAGAAGCGGATGTTCGTGCAGACCGACCCGCCGCAGCCGGGCGCCTGGCACTGGCTCTCCAACGGCACGCAGGCCTACTACCGCGCGCCGGAGTACTGGAAGCCCGGCACCACCATCACGGTGCGGCTGGCCCTGGCCGGCGTCCCGCTGAGCAACGGCCGCTACGGCAACGTCGACCGGAGCGCGACCGCGAAGATCGGCCGGGCGTTCGAGATGAAGGTCGACAACGCCACCAAGAAGATGACCGTGTACGAGAACGGCGGCCTGGTCCGCACCATGCCGGTCAGCCTCGGCAAGAAGAGCACCCCCTCCTCCAGCGGCACCATGGTGGTGATGGAGAAGAAGGAGTCGACGGTCTTCGACACCCGGGACGAGCCGGACCCGAACAACCAGTACGTCACGGAGATCGACTTCGCCCAGCGGCTGACCTGGGGCGGCGAGTACATCCACGCGGCTCCCTGGTCCGTCGCCGCGCAGGGGCACCGGAACGTCTCGCACGGCTGCGTGAACGTCTCCACGGCGAACGCGAAGTGGCTCTTCGCCCGGACCCTGATCGGTGATCCGATCACCGTCCGGGGCACCGAGCGGACGCTGGCGCCGGGGAACGGCTGGACGGCCTGGAGCTTGAGCTGGTCCGAGTTCGTCGCGGGCAGCGCGCTGCCGGTGCCCGAGGGTGGCGAGGCGCCGGCCTTCTGAGGCCGGTCGGGCGGGCGCCCGGAGTGATCTCGGCCACCGTCGCCCGTCGAGGGAAAGGCGAGCCCCGCTCACAAAGCGCGCCACCGTACCAGAATCGTTACAACGCGGGCGGGGTGTTTCGGTTCACTCCCGGCAACGGGTATCCGTACCGGTGCGTCTGTAGGGGACGATGGGACCGGGGATCACGACTGTGAGGGAATCATGCGAGCTAGCCAGGACGAGCTGATCCGGCCCGGGACCGCCCGGGGCGGCGCGCGCCGCCGTGCGTTGGCGGCCGCCGTGCTCGCCGCCGCGCTGGCCCTGACCTCCGCCTGCACCAGCGGCGGCGGGGACAAGGGGCCGAGCTGGCAGGGTGGCGGGGACAGCGGCCCGAAGGCGGCCGCGACCATCGCCGAACCCAAGGCCGACGCCAAGGACGTGCCGGCGTCCACCGCCATCTCCTTCACCACGAAGGAGGCCAAGGAGACCACCGTCGAGCTCAAGGACTCCGCCGGCGAGGCCGTCGAGGGCGAGCTCCAGGCCGACGGCAAGACCTGGCTCCCCGACGGCGCCCTGAAGTACGGCGAGACGTACACCGCGACGGTGACCGCGACCGGCGACGACGACAAGCCGGCGACGGCGACCAGCACCTTCACCACCATGGCCAAGCCCGGCAAGCAGGTGCGGATCAGCAGCTTCCTGGGCGACAACCAGGTGGTCGGGGTGGGCATGCCGCTGATCGTGCGGTTCAGCCGGGCGATCCCGGAGGACTACCGGGACGACGTGCAGCGCCGGATGACGGTCACCGCGAAGCCCGCCCAGGAGGGCATCTGGCACTGGGCGAGCCCGACCGAGGTGCGCTACCGGCCGAAGGAGTTCTGGCAGGCCAACAGCACCGTGACCTACCGGGTGCAGGCGGGCGGCCTGCCGCTCGGCGACGGCTGGTACGGCCGCTCGGATCTCAGCGTGGACATCAAGATCGGCCCGTCGTTCGTGATGACCGTGGAGAACCGCACCAAGACCATGACGGTGACCAAGGACGGCCAGGTCATCAAGAGGATCCTGGTGAGCCTCGGCAAGAAGACCACCCCGTCGTCCAGCGGGACCATGGTGGTGATCGAGAAACTCCGCAAGACGGTCTTCGACACCACGGCGGAACTGGGTCCGGACGAGGGCTACCGCACCGACATCGACTTCGCCCAGCGGCTCACCTGGGGCGGCGAGTTCATCCACGCCGCGCCCTGGTCCGAGGGTGTGCAGGGCAAGGTCAACGTCTCGCACGGCTGCGTGAACGTCTCGATGAAGGACGGCGCCTGGCTCTTCGCCAACACTCGGATGGGTGACCCGATCACCGTCAAGGGCACCGAGCGTCAGCTGCAGAACGGCAACGGTTGGACCGACTGGAACATGAGCTGGGACGAGTACGTCAAGGGCAGCGCCCTGCCGTACGAGCCGCAGCAGGCCGGCGACGGGGCGACCGCGGAGCCGAGCATCGAGCCGACCCCCTGATCCGTCCCGTCGTGGCGGCCCCCTCCTCAGGGAGGGGGCCGTCGCGTTGCCGGACCGGGAAACGCCGAAAGCCCCTCCCTCGGGAGGGGCTTTCGTGACTGGGGTGACTGATGGGAATTGAACCCACGACAACCGGGACCACAACCCGGTGCTCTGCCAACTGAGCTACAGCCACCATGCTCTCCGCGCCGGTCGACCCGGCCGGGGTGCGGACTAATAATAGCCACACCCCTGCCGGCCGCGTCCAGCGGGTTCCGGCTCGGCCCCGAAGGCGGCTCAGAGCTGGGCGGCGATCGCCTTGGCGCTCTCCACGTCCGGGCCGGGCAGCGGGACGAAGATCGTCCGCCGGTAGTACTCCAGCTCCCGGATGCTCTCCCGGATGTCGGCCAGGGCCCGGTGGGCCAGGCCCTTCTGCGGCTGCCCGAAGTACACCCGCGGGTACCAGCGACGGCAGAGCTCCTTGATCGAGGAGACGTCGATCATCCGGTAGTGCAGGTGCGCGTCGAGGCGGGGCATGTCGCGGGCGATGAAGCCCCGGTCGGTGGCGATCGAGTTGCCGCAGAGCGGCGCGGTACGCGGGTCCTTGACGTGGCTGGCCACGTACTCCAGCACCAGGTCCTCGGCCTCCTTGAGGGTGACCGTGGAGCGGCGTACCTCCTCGGTGAGCCCGGACTTGCCGTGCATGGTGCGCACGATCTCCGGCATCCCGTCCAGCGCCGCCTCGTCGGCGTGGATGACCACGTCGACGCCCTCCCCCAGCACGTTCAGATCGGGGTCGGTGACGAGCGCGGCGACCTCGATCAGCGCGTCACGCCCGAGGTCCAGCCCGGTCATCTCACAGTCGATCCAGACGAGAAGATCAGCCACCGGAACAGACTACGCGTCGCCGACGCGCCCGCGCCTCGGCACCGTCGCCGACGTGGACCGCTAGGGTTTCCCCGTGCCAGCCGAACCCGTCGCGCCACCCGCCGTCACCGAGGACGACCCGGGCGGGCGTGCGGCCCGCCGGCTCGTCACGGTGGTGGCGATCGCGGCGGTGCTGCCGGCGCTCTACTGGCCGGGCCGGGTCCACAACTTCTTCGACCTGAAGATCTACATGCGGGCGATGGACTGGTGGGCGGCCGGCCACCCGCTCTACGACTACGTGCAGCCCGACCGGGTGCAGGGCGCGCTCTACTTCACCTACCCGCCCTTCGCGGCGCTGCTGCTGCGGCCGTTCGCCCTGCTGCCACTGGGCGCCACCGTGGTGATCTTCACCGCGCTGACCCTGCTGGGCGTGGTGGTGACGACGCGGTGGCTGGTGACGCCGGTGGCCGAGCGGCACGACCTGCCCCGGCTCTTCACGCTCACCGTCGCGGTGCTGCTGGTCTTCGCGGTGGAGAGCACCCGGGAGACCATCACCTTCGGTCAGATCAACATGCTGCTGGTGGTGCTGATCCTGGCCGACCTGCTCTTCGCCGTACCCGGGGGGCGACGCTGGGCCGGGGTGGGCGTGGGGCTGGCGACGGCGCTGAAGCTCTTCCCCGGCATCTTCATCCTCTACCTGCTGGCCACCCGTCGCTGGCGGGCGGCGGTGGTCGCCTCGGCCACCGCGACGGTGGCCACCCTGCTGGCCGCGGCGGCGGCGCCGGGCGACTCGTGGCGGTTCTGGACCCACGAGCTGTGGGCGACCGACCGGGTGGGACGGACCGACTACACCGGGAACCAGTCGCTGTTCGGTCTGCTCAGCCGGTTCACCGCCCCGGAGAAGCCCAGCCAGCTGCCCTGGCTGCTGCTGGTCCTGGCGGTCACGGCGTACGGGCTGTGGCGGGCGGCGCGCGCGGCGCGGGCCGGGGACGCGCTCGCCGGCATCACGCTGACCGGCCTGGTCGGCGGCCTGGTCAGCCCGATCACCTGGACCCACCACCTGTACTGGTTCATCCCGGCGGTGGCGGTGCTGGTCGACACCGCGCTGGACGCCGACCCGCACACGGTGGCGGGCGCCCGGCGGCGTCGCTGGCTGCTCACCCTGGCGGCCGGCACCAGCTTCGTGAGCATCTACGGGGTGGTGACCTTCCTGGACTGGGGGGTCGCGCCGGCACGTACCGACAGTCTCGGCGAGTTCGTCGCCCGCAACGCGTACGTGCTGCTCAGTCTCCTGCTGCTGGCGGCGTTGCCGTACCGGCGGGCGGCGCGGCCCACCAGATCCTGAAACTTGCACCAAATGGACAGACGTCGCGATCAACGGCCTTCGGCGCTAATCTGGTCTCAACTACCTCAAGTTTCTCCCAGGTAGCACCGATTCCCCCGGTGATGGTGGCCCTCCGCGTCGGCAGCGCGGAGGGCCACCTGCCGTTCCGGGCGACGTCAGTCGTCGGCCCTGCGTACCGGACCGTCCAGCGGCGACGGACGGGATGTCTCCGACGCGGCGGCCGTTGGCCAGGCCCAGGCCGGGTCGCCCGGCAGGTCCGCCAGGGCCTCGGGGCTGCGGCTGGGCACCGGGCCGATCGCCGCCCTGGGTCGATCGGTGTGCCCCGACCCGACCGCGACCAGTTGCCGCTCGGGCAGGTCAGAACGGTCCTCCCCCGACCCCAACCCGCTGAGCGAGCTGACCCCGAGCCGCCCGGCGAGCACCGGGACCTGGTCCGGCTCGACGACGAAGACCACCTCACGCGGGCGGACCGGCCGCAGCAGCAGCAGCACGGCCAGGACCAGCAGCAGCGTCCCGCCGGCCAGCAGCGCCCACGCCGCCCCGGGGAACCAGCCGGCCCGCACCTCGGCGCGCAGGTCCAGCACCAGGCCGCCCCGCCCGTCCGGACGCATCACCACCAGGCTCAACGAACGGCCGGCCAGCTCCGCCGGGCTCCACTCGAGCGCGCCCACCCCTTCGCGTACCCAGAAGTCCTGGTCGAGGGGGCTGGTGGCGGCGGTGCCGGCGGCGACCGGGCCGGCCGGCTCCAGCCGTACCGGCAGCGGGCCGCGGGCCAGCGCGACGCGACCGACGGTGGCGTGCGGGACGGCGGCCAGCCAGCGCCCGACCTGGTCGGTCGGGGCCAGGCCGAGGAAGGCCGGACCGTCGGCGGTCCGCGCGGTCAGCCGCAGCCGGGCCTGGCCCGTGCGGACGAACGGCGCCTCCGCGCGGAGCAGCCGGTCCACGTCGGTGACCACCACGGCGTGTCCCGTGGTGCGGACCGTCTCGAACCGGGCGCCGAACCCGCCGTCCGGGTCGGCGTGCCGGGCGGCGACCCAGAGACCGGCGCCCGCCAGCAGCGTCGGAATCCCCACGGTCAACAGCAGCATGCCGGCGATCGTCCGCACGAAACGCATTCGCGTCGTCTCCCTCGGTAGCCAGATACCCGGCCGACCTTACCGACGCGAACCGCACAATCGCCGGATATCCACGGCAAGCACCGCACGGACCGCCGAAAGCGCGCCGGCGACGAGGGTCAGGACTTCGGCGTGGACTCCCGCCGGGTACGCAGGAACGCCAGCCCGCCGAGGATCAGCCCGGCCAGGCCGGCCACCAGACCGGCCACGCCGAGCACGGTGGCGGTGCCCGAGTCGGCGTCGTCGTCCCCGCCGGACGCGGCGGCCGGCGGGCTGGCGGCCGGCGACGCGGACCCCGATGCGGCGGTCAGCGTGAGCACCGGGGCCGGGTTCTCCGGCTCCTCCTGGCCCGGCGTCGGCTCCTCGATCCAGCGGGACACGTTGCCGTCCGAGTAGGTCTGGAGCACCTTGAACACCATCTTGTCCACCTGCGGCAGCGGGCCCATCGACACCGGGAACTCCTGGAACTCGCCCGGCTTGACCCCGCCGCCGGCGGCCGCGGTCCAGGTCAGCTTGGACACCGCCTCGGTGAGCTGGCTGCCGTGCACCTCGATCGGCGGGTCGACCTTGCGCTTCTCCACCTTCACCGTCCACCCGGCGACCGGCATGGTGGAGACCGAGCCGACCGGCGCGTTCTCCGGCAGCACCACCTCCACCTTGGTGGTCGATGCCGTGTCGCTCTCGTTCGGCACCCGGAAGGCGAACCGGCCGTAGCCACCCTGGGTGGCTTCCGTCGGGTTGACCGTGACGTGCGCCGAGGCGGGCCCGGCCAGGCCGAGCACCGCCGTGGCGACGGCGGCGAGAGTGAGCGCGGCGGCGGTCGCGGGGCGCCGGATACGGATCATGGGTCGGAACGCCTTCCGTTACTTGATCGGCACGGTGGCGATCACCGTGGCCTGGTCGATGTCGGACGTGCGGACGGTGAAGCGCAGCTGCCACTGGCCCGCCGCCGGGAGGTTGATCTCCCCGGTGGCGTGGTTGTCGGTCAGCGGCAGCAGCGGGATCTCGATCGGCTCGATCCCGGCCGACGGCAGCGCCGCCGTGGCCTTCCACTCCTTGACCGGCTGGGGCCGGTTGTCCTTCGTGTACGCGTAGAGGTGCAGCGAGTTGTTGCCGCGCTCGGCCGGGTCCAGCTCCACCTGCAGGGAGTAGAGCGGGCTGTTGAGCGTGGCGGAGAAGTAGCCGGTGGGCGTACCGGCCACGTCGGTGGCGGCGGTGCGGGCCGGGGTGGTCTGCACCAGGGTCGCCGACACGCCGAGCACCACCGCCGTGATCAGCAGCTCGACCAGCACCGCCCGGCGCATCGTCCCCGGGCGGCCCGCGGCGGTCCGCCGCCGCACCAGCGACCGGGAGTACGCGGCGACCGCGATCACCAGCACGAACAGCCCGATCTTGGCGAGCAGCAGCTGCCCGTAGGTGGTGTCGACCAGCGCCTTCGGGGTGGCCACCTCGATCAGCCCCTGCACGGTCCCGGCGAGCAGCAGCGCCGCCACCGCCAGGGCCGCCCAGCGGGACCAGATCGGCAGGATCGCGTCCAGCTCCCGCTCGTCGGCCCGGCGCAGCAGGAAGACCGCGAGCATCACCAGGCCGCCCAGCCAGACCGCCATGCTGCCCAGGTGCACCGCGTCCACCACCACGGAGACCGCCGGCGCGGGCGAGGCCGCCGGGTGACCCGCGAGGGGCCAGGTGAACAGCGCCGCGCCGCCGAGGAGGGCCAGGATGATCCCGTCGGTGCGGCCGACCGGTCCGGCGAAGAGCGGCCGGAGCAGGAACGCCGCCGCCGCGAGCAGGCCCAGCCGGACCAGGTGCGCGGTGCCGTACGCGCTGCCCAGCACGTCGCCGAGGCCGGAGCCGGTCACGTCGAACAGGCCACCGCCGTTGGTGTACGGCACCTGCAACCACAGGTCGGCGAGGGTGGCGAGCACCAGCAGGCCCAGTCCCGACCAGGCCAGCCGGGCCGGCCCGCGCCGGGACAGCCGGCGGGGCCAGAGCGCGGCCAGCACCAGCGCCGGGCCGACCAGCAGCAGCAGTCCGGCGTAGCCGAGGTACTTCGCCACCTTGACCGCGTTCTCCACGACCGGGTCGGCGCGGGTGTCCGTGCCGGAGTCGGTCGGCGGGGCGGACGGGGCGCCCACCGAAAAGGTGAACGCGCCGGAGACCGGGTGGCTGTCGGCCGAGATCACCCGATAGCTGACCAGGTAGGTGCCGCGCGCGGAGCTGTCCACCGGGATGGTCACCACCGCCCCCTTGACCGTGGGCTCACCACGGTCGGCCCGGGACGCGTCGGGAGCGATCACCCGGATCTTGCCGGGCACCTTGCGGACCCCCTCGCTGAAGGTCAGCACCACCTCGGACGGGCCGCTGGGCACCACCGACGAGGCGGTCGGGCTGGTGCTCACCAGAACCGCGTGCGCGCTGGCCGGGGTGGCCGGGGCGAGCAGCAGGGCGACCAGGGTGACCAGCAGGCCGGCGGCGGCGCCCAGCCGGGCGGCCCAACGGCGATCGGCGGCGGCCCGCGGGTCGACCCGGCGGCGTACGGCAGCAGTCATGACCATCATGCTTCCCGACCGCGCGTCGATCGGCGAACCCGCCTCATCCGCGCCCCGGCGCGAGCGCCGCGGGCACCGGACGCCCCGGCTCCCGGCTGACCCGGCCCAGCGCCCAGAGCAGGCCGGCCTGCACCACGGCGGCGAGGTGGCCCAACTCGTGCACCACCGCGGTGGCCGAGGCGGCGACGTCCACCACGCTGGTCGCGGCCAGGCAGACCGCCAGCACCAGCGCCACCGGCAGGAAGGCCCGGGCCCGCTCCGGCCGCCAGGCGGCGAGGGCGAAGCCGACGGCGAGCGCCACGTCGAAGGAGGCCATCTCCCGGCCGGTGTGCGGATCGGCGGCCACACCGAGCCCGGCCAGCAGGATCGGCAGCGCGACGGCGAGCTGGGCGACGGCGGCCACCGCGACGGCCACCCGGAGCACCTGGCGGCGGGCGCGCCGGGTCACCGCCGCGCCGTCCCGCGTGGCCGCCCGGTCCGCGGCGACCGCGGCGAGCACCGCGGCGGTCAGATCGGGTACGTCCACCGCCTGCACCCGGGTGAGCCGGGTCACCCGCTCGGCCGTGGCCAGCCACGAACGGCAGCCCGGGCAGCCGGCGGTGTGCGCCTCCAGCACCCCGGCCGGCGCCTGCGGGTCCTCGCCGTCGAGCCGCGCGGAGAGTGCCGCCCGTACGTCGTCGCACGTCATGAGCGGGTAGTCGGGCGGCGGGCCGGGAAAGTTCCCGGCGTGGGCGGGACCACGGAAAGGGCCGAACGACCCTGTCCCGCCCAGCTACGCCGCGTAACCTCGTCTGTCGTGATCCCCGGCCCGCGCGACACCTCCGCCGACCGCCGTCCGGCGGGGCGGGACGCTGCGCAGGATCAGGTGACGGAGTGGGCGCTGGCCGCCGGCACGGGCGACCCGACGGCGCAGGCCGCCTTCGTCCGGTCCACCCAGGCCGAGGTGTGGCGCTTCGCCGCCGCCCTCGTCGACCCGGACAGTGCCGACGACCTGACCCAGGAGACCTACCTGCGGGCGTTCCGGGCGCTGCCCGGTTTCGAGGGGCGCTCCAGCGCGCGCACCTGGCTGCTCGGCATCGCCCGGCGGGCCTGCGCCGACCACCTGCGCAGCGTGGTCCGCCGGCGGCGGCTGGACGAGCGGCTCGCCGCGCACGCGGCCACCGAGCGGCCGTACCCCGACCCGGCCGGCCAGCTCGGTGCCGCCGACCTGGTCCGTCGGCTTCCCGCCGAGCGGCGCGGCGCGTTCGTGCTCACCCAACTGCTCGGCCTGTCGTACGCCGAGGCCGCCGAGGTGGAGGGGGTGCCGGTGGGCACCATCCGCTCCCGGGTGGCGCGGGCCCGGGGCGACCTGGTCGACGCCGTCGGCGACGCGCTGGCCGGATGACCATGGAACCGTCCGCGGCTCCCGAGCGACTAACCACCGTGAGCGCATCTCGCAACCCGGCCGCCCGCTGGCCCCTCCTGCGGCCCTGGCTCGGCACCGCCGCCCGGCTCGGGCTGGCCGCCGTCTGGTTGATCGCCGGCGGTTCCAAGGTCGGTGACCTGGGCGCCTCCGGCCGGGCGGTCAACGCCTACCAGGTGATGCCGTACGACGTGGCGGCCGTGATCGGGGCCGCGCTGCCCTTCGTGGAGCTGGCGCTCGGCGTGCTGCTGCTCGTCGGGCTGGCCACCCGGCTGGCCGCCGGCATCTCCACGGCGCTGCTGGTGGTCTTCATCACCGGCATCGCCTCGGCCTGGGCGCGTGGCCTGGCCATCGACTGCGGGTGCTTCGGCAGCGGCGGCCAGCTCGCCGCCGGCCAGGCCCCGAGCTACCTCCCGGAGATCCTCCGGGACCTGGGGTTCCTGGTACTGGCCGGGTTCCTGCTGATCTGGCCCCGCACCCCGTTCTCGGTGGACGGCTGGCTGGCGGGCGAACCACCCGTGGAGGGCGAGGATGAGTAGTCGCAAGGGGCAGAAGAACGCGGCCCGGGTGGTCCGCGAGCAGATCGCCCGCGAGAAGAGACGCACGCGCACGATCATCACCTCGATCGCCGCGGTGGTGGTGCTGGTGCTCGCCGGGCTGATCGGGTGGGCCGTCTACTCCAGCCAGAAGTCCACGACCTACACCGCCCCGACGGGCGCCAACCACACCGGCACCGGGATCCAGCTCGGCCAGGGACGGGTCACCATCGACCTGTACGAGGACTACCTCTGCCCGGTCTGCAAGCGGTTCCAGGAGACCAGCGGGCCGACGCTCAACCAGTTGATCAGCGAGGGCAAGGTGCAGGTGATCTTCCACCCCGTCGCCTTCCTGAACCGCTTCTCCACCACCGAGTACTCCACCCGCGCCTCGGCCGCCTCCGGCTGCGCCGCGCAGGGCGGCAAGTTCAAGGAGTTCACCGACCAGCTCTTCGCCAAGCAGCCGCCGGAGAACAGCGCCGGGCTGAGCGACGCCGAGCTGATCGACATCGGCGCGGGGGTCGGCCTGAACAAGGACGACTTCGGCTCCTGTGTCAACGACGGCACGTACAACTCGTGGACCGAGCACGTCACCGACGACGCCAGCAAGGCCGGGGTGACCGGCACCCCGACCGTCAAGGTCAACGGCAAGGAGATCCAGGACAAGACCCCGGACGGGATCAAGGCGGCGGTGGAGGCGGCCGGCAAGTGATCCGCGTACCGCTGCGGCGGGCGGGACTGGTGGTCACCGCCGCGCTCGCCGCCCTGCTCGCCCTCGCCAGCCCGGCCGCCGCGCACGGCGCGGACGCCCCCGACGGCACCGACTACCGGGCGGAGGTCACCGCGCTCAGCCCTGCCCCGCGCGGGCTCACCGCGCGGATCGTCGAGGCGGGCGCCCGGCTGGAGATCATCAACACCACCGGGCGGGACGTCGAGGTGCTCGGCTACTCCGGCGAGCCGTACCTGCGGATCGGCCCGGGCGGGGTGTACGAGAACACCCGTTCCCCCGCCACGTACCTCAACCGCACCCTCGCCGGCGACACCCCGCTGCCGCCCGAGGCCGACCCGGCCGCCGCCCCGGCCTGGCGGAAGGTCTCGGCCGACCAGCGTGCCCGCTGGCACGACCAGCGGACCCTCTGGCTGGAGTCCGACCCGCCGGCGCCGGTGACCGCCGATCCGAACCGCCAGCAGCGGGTCCGCGACTGGGTGGTGCCGCTGCGCGACGGCGACCGGGCGATCGAGGTGCGCGGCACGCTGGACTGGGTGCCGCCGCCGGACCCGTACCCCTGGTGGGTGGCCGGGACGCTCGGCTTCCTGCTCGTCGGCGCCGCCGGGCTGCTCCCCGCCGGCACCGTGGCCGGGGGCCGGGCGCTGCGCGCGGTCGGTGGCCTGCTCGCCCTCGGCGGGCTGGCCGCGGTGACGTCCACCGTCGGCCGGGCGCTCGACGCCGGGGCCGACGGCGTCGGCGGGACGCTGCTCGGGCTGCTCACCGCCCAGACCTGGGCGCTGCTCACCGGGCTCGGCGCGCTCGCCGCCGGCGCATACGCCCTCGCCCGCCGCCCGGCCGCCGACTTCGCACTCGCCCTGGCCGGGTCGTGCCTGGCGCTCTTCGCCGGAGCCGCGAACCTGGCCGTGCTGTCCCGCTCGGTGGTACCGGCCCCCTGGCCGCCCGATCTCACCCGGATCCTGGTCACCCTGGTCCTGGCCACCGGCTCCGGCGCGCTGGCCGCCGGCCTCCTCCGCCTGCACACCGCCGCCCGCGCCACCCATCCCCCTTCCCCCTCCCCCGCAACCTCCGCCCCCCGCTGACCTCGACGATCTTGCAGTTGTGGCGGGGGTTTCGCCGGACCTGCCACGGTTCGCCGCCACCACAAGTGCAAGATCGCCGCAGCTGGCGGAGGCGGGGTCAGGGGCGAGGGGCGGTGCGGGGATCGAAGGCGTACGGGAGTTCCAGGCGGTGGGTCGCCAGGAGTTCGTCGTCGGTGAGGATGTCCGGGGTGGGGGCGTCGGCGACGATCCGGCCGCCGTCGAGGATCACCGAACGGGTGCACAGCTCCGCCGCGTACGGCAGGTCGTGGGTGACCATCAGCAGGGTCACCGGGAGCCCGCGCAGGATCTCCGCCAGCTCCCGCCGCGCCGCCGGGTCCAGGTTCGACGACGGCTCGTCGAGGACCAGGATCTCCGGATGCATGGCGAGCACGGTGGCCACCGCCACCCGGCGACGCTGGCCGAAGGAGAGATGGTGCGGCGCCCGGTCCCGGTGCTCGCTCATCCCCACCGCGGCGAGGGCCTCGTCGACCCGCGCCGCCAGCTCCGCCCCGCGCAGCCCCAGGTTCGCCGGGCCGAACGCGACGTCCTCGGCGACCGTGGGCAGGAAGAGCTGGTCGTCGGGATCCTGGAAGACGATGCCCACCCGGCGGCGGATCTCGGCGAGGGTGTCCCGGTCCCGGCTCACCGTCAGGTCGCCGACGCTGACCGTCCCCTCGGTCGGCGTGAGGATGCCGTTCAGGTGCAGCACCAGGGTGGTCTTGCCGGCGCCGTTCGGCCCGAGCAGCGCCACCCGGTCGCCGCGCGGCACGGTCAGGTCCACCCCGTGCAGGGCGACGTGACCGTCCGGATACGCGTACCGGACGCCACGGACGTCCAGGGAGGGCGGCTGCTGCACGTACCCGATCATGTCAGCACGACCGCGACGGCGGCGATGGTGACCGCGATCGCCGGCACCGTCGCGGCGGCCGCCCACTGGCCCGCGGTGGCCGCGCCCGCGCCCTGCCAGACCGCCGGCATCCGGCCGGTGTAGCCGCGCGAAACCATGGCCAGGTAGACCCGCTCGCCGCGCTCGAAGGCCCGCAGGAAGAGCGCGCCCACCCCGGCCGCGAAGCCGCGCAGCTGCCAGAGGAATCGCGGGTCGTCGCCGCGGGACACCCGGGCCACCCGCATCCGCCGCGCCTCGCCGACCAGCACGTCCAGGTAGCGCAGCATGAAGGTGGCGATCTGGGTGAGCACCTGCGGGCAGCGCAGCCGGTCCAGGCCGACGATCAGGTCACGCGTCGTCGTGGTCGCCGCCAGCAGAAGCGACGCGAGTACGCCGAGGGTGCCCTTGGCCAGGATGTTCCACGCGCCGTGCAGGCCGTCCACGGAGAGGCTCCACCCGGCCACCTCGACCCGTTCCCCGGTGCCGAAGAACGGCAACGCGAACGCGAACAGCACGAACGGCAGCTCGATCAGCGCCCGGCTGAGCAGCCAGCGCGGGCCGACCCGGGCCAGCGCGGCCACGGCGGCGACCAGCACGGCGTACCCGCCGAAGGCCCAGTACGCCTCCCGCGGCGTGGCGACCACCGCGAGGGTGAAGAGCACCATCGCCGCGATCTTCACCTCGGGCGGGAGGCGGTGCACCGGGGAGGTGGACTGCCGGTAGAGGACGTGCGCGTGCCCGGCACCCATCGGTCGCGTACCCCCTCAGCCGGCGCTGTCGGCGCGCGACGCCGGCTGCCCGTCGGGCGCCCGGCCGGCCGTCTTGTCGGACGCCTGGCCACGGCGGCGGGCCAGCCAGAACAGGCCACCGCCGAGGGCGAAGGTGAGCAGCACGCCGAGCACCCCGGAGAGGCCGGTGGAGAGGAAGCCGTGGTCGATCCCCCGGACGCCGTAGTTGGCGAGCGGGCTGTCGGCCAGCTCGTGGTGCCGGGTCTGCTGGGCCGGGCAACTGCCGCCGGTGATCTGCCCGTGGGCGTTCACCGTGCAGCCCTTGAGCAGCGACGAGTCCAGCCCGTCCGGGTGCGGGGAGGCGTAGTTGCTGACCACGCCGGCGAGCAGCAGGGCGACCAGCAGGCCGCCGAGGAGGAAGGGCCAGGAACGCCGGTTCATCGGGCACCTCCGGCGACCGGGACGGCCGGGACCGGCGGGGCCGGCTTCAGGGCACGCAGCGCGTAGACCAGATCGGGGCGGACCTTCGCGACGGTGACCACGGTGGTCGCGGTGATCAGGCCCTCACCGACGCCGATCAGCACGTGGAAACCGGCCATCGTGCCGGCCAGCCCGGCCAGGTTGCCGCCCAGGTCGGTGGTGCCGCCCAGCCAGTACTCCAGGACGAAACCCTGGCTGGCGACCACCACGCTGACCAGCGCGGAGACGAAGGCGGTGACGGCGAGGCCGGCGTTGCTGCGCGGCAGCACCCGCAGCAGCAGCGCGATCAGCAGGTACGCGGCGGCGGTGCCGATGATCGCCATGTTGGTGACGTTCAGGCCGAGCATCGCCACCCCGCCGTCGCCGAAGACCAGGGCCTGCACGATCAGGACCACGGCGACGCAGAGCGCCCCCACCCATGGGCCGACCAGCAGCGCGGCCAGCGCGCCGCCGAGCAGGTGGCCGCTGACCCCGGCGGTGAAGATCGGGAAGTTCAGCATCTGCACGGCGAAGATGAACGCGGCCACCAGGCCGGCCATCGGCGCCAGCCGGTCGTCGAGGTCGCGTCGCCCGCGCAGCACGCAGAAGGTGAGCACGGCGAGCGCGAGCGCCCCGAAGATCGCGGCGACGGGACCGTCGATGATCCCGTTCGAGATGTGCATCGCCAGGTTTTCCACCCGCTGAGCTTATTTGTGGCACGCCGTTGTTGCCAATCCCTTGCAACAAGCCATGGTGATCATCACGCCGATGGCGCGTCGCCACCGGCCCCCGGCACCACGGCGGCGGTATCGTCTCGGCCATGACCGACCGCCTCAACCCCGGCGATCCCGCCCCCGAGTTCACCCTGCCCACCGACAGCGCAGGGACGCTCTCCCTGGCCGACCTGCGCGGCCGCAAGGTCATCCTGTACGCGTACCCGGCCGCCATGACGCCCGGCTGCACCAAGCAGGCCTGCGACTTCCGCGACTCACTCGCCTCCCTCCAGGCCGCCGGCTACGAGGTGGTGGGCATCTCGCCGGACAAGCCGGAGAAGCTGGCCAAGTTCCGCGACCGGGACGCCATCACCTTCCCGCTGGTCGCCGACATCGACAAGGCCGTGCTGACCGCGTACGGCGCGTACGGCGAGAAGCAGATGTACGGCAGGACCGTCACCGGCGTGATCCGCTCCACCTTCGTCATCGACGAGGACGGCAAGGTCGAGCGGGCGCTCTACAACGTCAAGGCCACCGGCCATGTCGCCAAGCTGCGCCGCGACCTCGGCCTGGACTGAATCTGTCGTACGCCGCCGCTACCGCCCGTACGCGCCTCGGTACAAGTACTCTCCGAGACGCTGGCGGCAGCGGCGGCCCGAGCGCGCAGCGTCACGGAGGTCATGCGCCTGCTCGGCGTACGGATCAGCGGTGGCTCGCACGCGCACAGTTCCGGGAGTCGGTCATCCACTTCGCGCTGAGCCATCCGCAGTTCGGCTCCCGGAGGATCGCCCAGGGCCTCGCCGAGACATCCGCCGGCAAACGGGTGATCAGCCACCGCACCGCCCTGTTGATCCTGAGGGAGGCTGGGCTCACCACCCCGGAGGCTCGACGCTCTAGACTCAGCAAGTCCGCGGGAGTGGCGTAATAGGCAGGCGCGATAGGTTTAGGTCCTATTGTCCGAAAGGACGTGGGGGTTCGACTCCCCTCTCCCGCACCAGAAGCGTTGTCGTGAGGATCACGAAGGTGGGTTCACGCCACGCCACTCCCCGAGGATGGCGGGCGTGGACCTGCGCTTCGTTCTCGATCCCGACCTGACCCCGGCCCTGCGCGAGCAACTCGTCGACCTGTGGGTGGACGTCACCAACGCCGGAGGTGCGGTCGGCTTCGTCGCCCCGGTGACCGCGGCCGACGTCCGGCCGGTCGCCGAGCGGACCTTCGCCGACGTCACCGGCGGCCCGGACCGGCTGCTGGTCGGCTACGCGGGTGAGCGCGCGGTGGCGGTGCTCGTCCTCGCCGACAACCGCTTCCACCTGAAGACGCACTGGGGCGTCCTCAAGCGGGTCATGGTCCACCCGGACACCCAGGGCCGCGGGTACGGTCTCGACCTCATGCGCGAGGCGGCGCGGCGCGCGCCGGAGCTGGGCTGGTCGGCGCTGCACGTCACGCTCCGCGGCGGCCAGGGGCTGGAGGCGTTCTACGGCCGTCTCGGCTACCGCGAGGTCGGGCGACTGCCGGCGGCGCTGCGGGTCGGCCCGGGCGACGACCGGGACGAGGTCTTCATGTGGCTCGACCTGGCGGACGCGGCGGCCTGACCGGTCGACGCCCGCTGCCGGGCAGTGGTGGGAACGGCGCGGCGTTCGGCCGGCGGTCGCCCGGCCGTAGACGGTCGGGACAGGCTCGCTGAGGGTTCAGGATTCGCGGGCGCGGAGCAGGCCGACGGTGACGGCGGTGAAGGCGGACACGTCCCTGGCGAGTTCGGGCCGTTCCCGGAGCATGTCCTCCAGCCGGACCCGCCACAGGCCGGTCTCGACCGGCACCCGGGCGTCCCCGGCCCGCCGCAGCCGGTCGCGGGTGTCGTCGAGGGCGTCCTGAGCGGCGGTCCCGAGCAGGCCGCCGAACTCCTGCCGGATCCAGGTGAAGAGCTGCTCGTCGGGCATCGCCTCGACGATCACCCGGGCGGTGTCCCAGGCCACCCGGGGGTGGTGGATCACTGTCATCGCGACTCCTTCGTCGATGTGCCGCTTCGGTCATCATCGATCCTGGCGGCGACCACGCACAAGGCCCTCACCAGGCGACGCCGATCCCGTCTCCGGGGTACCAGTGGCGGAGGGGGGTCTCGCGGTAGGCGAGGAACCGCCGCCCGGTCCGTTCGGCATGTTCGGCGAGGACGTTGGTGGCGGTGACGTTGTCGGTGAGCAGCATCGCGCCGGGGGCGAGTCTGGCCTCGATCTCCTCGAACTCGCGCTTCTCGTGGACCCGGCTGTGGTCGCTGTCGTGCAGGAAGAGGTCGACGGGGCGGTCGAGCGCGGTGATCGAGGCGACCGAGTCGCCGATGACCAGGTCGACCACGTCGGCCCAGGGGGTGGCGCGGGCGAGGTAGCCGGCTTCGGGGTTGATGTCGAGGGAGGTGAGCCGGCCGGGGTGCCCTTCGGCGGCGTTGCGCAGCAGGGCGGCGGCCAGGACGCAGCTGCCGAGCCCCTTGTCGACGCCGGTCTCGACGACGTGGGCGGGTTTGCGGGCGCGGACGATGGCGTACCAGCCGATTCGGCGGGCGTACCGGACGTGCCGGTCGGCGAGGCCGCGGCGGGAGGCGGCGGCGGTGGCCGCCTCGATGTGCCCGCGCAGCTTGTCGTCGCCTTCCAGCTCGTCGAACCAGTCGCGGACCTGGCGGACCGGCACGTCGCAGGAGACGCTGACGAACCAGGCGAGATGCTGCCGGCTCAGCTTGGTCAGGTCGTAGGTGTAGTTGTGATGTTCGCGGGAGGTGAAGAGCCAGCGGGCGGAGGTGCGCAGCACCTTGGCGTCGTGCCGGGCGACCCGGGCGAGCCGCTTGGGGAACGCGGCGACCGGCGCCAACGGGGTGCGGGCGATGGCCCGCCGGAGCTTCGTTGCGTCCACCCGTGCGGTTGTACCAGGTCAGGGTTACGAACGGCGAGAAAAGTTCCGATTCACCGACCGGGTGGCCGAGGCTGACCACCCGGACGAGGGTCCCCGCGCCGAAACCTGAGTCAGTACCATCGCGGCCATGTCAGATCGCCACCAGCTTGCCGACCCCGACACCCGCTTCCCCGGATCCGATGTGGAACCGGACGGCGTGTCGTCCGCGCCGAAGCCGCGTCGCCGCGGCCGACGGATCGCCCTGATCGTGCTGCTCGTGGTGGTGCTGCTCGGCGGCGGCGGCGCGATCGCCGGTGGGATCTATCTGAAGTCGGTGGAGTCCGGCATCGACCGGGTCGACGCCTTCACCGGGGTCCCCGAGCAGGAACGCCCGACGGCCGGGGCCAAGGGAGCCCAGAATCTCCTGATCCTAGGGAGCGACTCCCGCGACCCCGAGAAGACCAGCGGATCACGGACCGACACCATCATCGTGGCCCACCTCCCGGCGGACCGCTCGAGCGCACAGCTGATCTCCATCCCCCGCGACACCTGGGTGCCGATCCCGCGGTCGGCGGACGGCCAGCACGGCGGTCGGAGCGCGAAGATCAATGCCGCCTTCGCCTGGGGCGGTGTTCCGCTGATGGTGCAGACGGTGGAGAAGTTCACCGGGGTCCGGATCGACCACGTGGCGATCGTCGACTTCGCCGGCTTCAAGGAGATCATCGACGCCCTCGGCGGGGTGAACGTCAACGTGGAGAAGTCCTTCACCTCGATCCACCCGCCGTTCCGTGCCTTCCACGCCGGGCCACAGCTGCTCAACGGGGAGGAAGCACTTGACTACTCCCGCCAGCGCAAGCAGTTCGCGGACGGTGACTTCGCCCGGATCCGGCACCAGCAACAGGTGATCAAGGCGATCCTGGACAAGGCGGCCTCCGGGGGCATCCTCGCCAATCCCGCGAAGCTGAATGCCTTCCTCAAGGCGACGTCGAACTCGGTGTCGGTGGACAAGGCCATGTCACTGTTCGACATGGGGATGCAGATGCGCGGGGTGCGGGGCAACAACTTGTCGTTCCTCACCAGCCCGACGAAGGGCACCGGCCGCATCGGCACCGAGAGTGTGGTCCTCGCCGACGCCGACCGGGTGAAGGAGTGCTACGACGCGGTGCGCCGGGACGCGGTCGAGGAAATCAAGCAGTACGCGCGGAAATGACCGCCTGACGGCGGGTCGGAGGCGTGCCGGGGCGGCGGGGTCGAACGATCCCGCCGCCCCTTCTTCGTCGCGGGGGCCGCCCCGACCACGCCAACGGTCCACTAAGCCGTGAACACCGACCCGCGGTGCCGCTCACCCGAACCTGATCATGGGCGGCGGAAAGTAGGACGCCGGATTGTCCTGCCGGCTGTGTTGCCCCCACCGACCCGGCCGTATCCTGCGATCGCCCACATAGCCGGGGAGGCCGGGTGCGGGCGCCACGGGGGAAGGACAAGCAATGTCACAGCAACCGGCGGTGGGCGACCGCGTCGTCGACACGGACGCTCCGACCGCGCAGCTGTTCGCGGTCAGGAGCGGCAGCGGAGAGGGTCCGAGCACCACACCGACGATCCCGGCGGCCCGGCTCGACGAGCCCGTCGCGTCCGGTTCCAGCCGGCCAGGGCTGGACACCACGACGGTGCTGCCGTACGCCGGATCCCGGGCGTCCCGGCGCACCCGGGCGCTGCGCGCGTGGATGATGACCGCACCCGTCGACGTCGCCGCGCTGCTGGCCCCGCTGCTCATGACGCACCAGTACTGGCGCGGAACCCTGGTCATGGCCGGTCTGACGGTCGCCTTCTTCGCCGCCGGCGGGCTCTACCACGCGCAGCGCCACGTCAGCATCCTGGACGAGCTCCCCAGTCTCTGCGGCCGGCTGCTCGCCTCGGCGGCGGTGGTCGCCATGATCGCGGCCCTGCGGCACGAGTCGGCGGAATACGTCCTGGGCTTCACGCGCGGGGTCGGCGTCGCCGCCGGACTGGTCATCGTGGGGCGCATGGTCACCCGGGAATTCATCATCATCGCCCGCAAGCGCCGCTGGGTGGAACACAACGCGATCGTCATCGGCAGCGGGCCGACGGCCGTGGAGCTCGGCCGGCTGCTGCGCCGCTACCCGCAGTACGGCCTGCGCTTCGTCGGTTGCGTCGACACCCCGTCCCGGCCGGGCACCCACCCGCTCATCGGCGGGCTCGACGAACTGGAGCAGTTCGTCCGGCTGCTCGAGTGTGACGTGCTCATCATCGCCGACCCGGACTGCCCGGAGCCGGTGCTGATGGAGGTGCTGCGCCAGCCGGCGACCGCGAGCTGCGACCTGTGGGCGGTGCCGCGGCTCTGGGGCTCGCGTTCGCACGGCGACCACGTCGGGGCGATCCCGATGGTCAAGATCGGCGACACCACGCTCTCCGGGCCACGCTGGGCGCTCAAGCGCGCCTCGGATGTCGCGTTCGCCCTCACGGCCCTGCTGGTGCTGAGTCCGATCCTTCTGCTCTGCGCGATCGCGGTGCTCATCGACGGCGGGCCCGGCATCTTCTTCCGGCAGGAACGGATCGGTCGGCACGGCCAGCCGTTCCACATCATCAAGTTCCGCTCGATGCGTCCGGTGGACGAGCACGAGTCGCAGACGAACTGGTCGATCGCGCACGACCGGCGGGTCGGGCCGATCGGGCGGTTCCTGCGGCGCACCTCCCTGGACGAGCTGCCGCAGTTGTGGAACATCCTGCGCGGCGACATGAGCGTGGTCGGGCCGCGCCCCGAACGTCCGTTCTTCGTGGAGAAGTTCTCCGCCGAGTACCCCAACTACGCGATGCGTCACCGGGTACCCGTGGGGCTCACCGGTCTGGCCCAGGTCAGCGGGCTGCGCGGGGACACCCCCATTTCCGACCGCGCCCGGTTCGACAACTACTACATCGAGAACTGGTCGCTGTGGCTGGACGCGAAGGTCCTGCTGCGCACGGTGGCGGAGGTCTTCCGCGCCGGTGGTCGCTGAGCGACGACCGGCCGACTGGCCCGCCATCGCGCTCCCGGCCGACCCGCCGGCACGCCCTTACGCCGCACCGCCCCGGTCCGCCCCTGATCACCTGGAGATTCCCTTGCCGGACGTATCGGTCGTCATTCCCACGACGGGCAGACCCAGCGTCGCCGAGGCGGTGCGGAGCGTCCGCGCGCAGCGCGGGGTGTCCGTGCACGTCGTGGTCGTCTGCGACCTCGCGGACGTGCCGGACACCGTGCGGGACCTCCGCGGGGACGTGGACGAGGTGGTCTGCACGGGTGGCGGCCGGCGCGGCTCGTACGCGCGCAACCTGGGGGTGGACCATGCGGCTCCGGGAAGCCACGTGGCGTTTCTCGACGACGACGACGCGTGGCTGCCGGACAAGTTGGCCGTCCAGCTGCCGACGCTGGAACGGCTGGCCGCCGAGGGCTGGCAGCCGGTCGTGTCGTCCCGGATCCTGCAACGGAAGGACGGCGCCGAGCCGCTTCCCACGGCCGCGCCGACGGTGCTGATCCCCGACGGCGCCCTCCCCGAGGACTACCTCTTCCGTCGGCGTCGCCTCGGCGTCGGCCGCCAGTCACTGCCCACCTCGACCCTGCTGACCACGCGGGACCTCGCCGCCAGGTGCCGGTGGGACGAGACACTGCCCCGGCACCAGGACTGGGACTGGCTGATCCGGGCGGCCCGGATCCCCGGCGCGAAGATCACTCAGGTGCCGGAGGCCACCGCCGTCTACACCGTCGGCAGCCCCGGGTCGATCTCGGCCGGCGCCGACTGGCGTACGTCGTGGCAGTGGGCGAAGCGGTGGGAGGGCGTGTGGGCCCGGGAGACCTTCGCCGACTTCATCGCGGCACAGACCCTCCGGTACGCCCTGCAGGCCAGGGACTGGGAAGGTGTCCGGGAGATGGTACGGGCGATCCGGCGGAACTCGCCCCCCTCCGCCCAGAACGCCGCGCTGGCCGCGCTCGGTATGGTGCCACGGGCCACTCTCGAGCGCGTCGCGATGCGGCGGTCGCGGGCGGCCACCGACGCCACCATCCCCCGACAGACGGACCGGTCCCGCTGATGCGCCTGCACTTCGTACTGCCCCAGCTGGAGCCCTGCTACGGCATGGAGCGGGCGGCCGTGCTGCTGATGCGAGGCCTGCGGGCGTACGGGGTGACGGTCTCGGCGACCGTGCTGTCCCGGGGCGTGCCGCCCGACCTCGACGACCTGGAGGTCGACCGCCTCGGAGCGAGCAGCCGGAGCACCCGGCTGGTGGAGGTTGTCCCCACGCTGCGCCGCCGGCTGCGCGCCCTGCCGGCCGACACGGTGGTCGTGTCCAGCGGGCTCTGGGCGACGGTCCCGGTCGGCGCGGCGCTGGCCGGCACCGGTCGCGACTTCGTCGCCTGGGAGCATTCCGTGCTGCCCGAGCGGCTCGCCGCCGACCGGCGGGTACGCGCGCTCGCCCGGCTGACCCGGACCGCGGCGATGCGCCCCCGGCTCGTCGTCGCGGTGTCGGAGGGCGTCGCGCGGACAGTCCGGGGACTCGCCCCCAGCCAGCCGGTCACCACGATCCCCAATCCGCTGCCGGTCGGCGGCTTCGTCCCGCCCCGGCCGGTCGGCGAGGGGCGGATCCACCTCGTCACGACGGGCGCGTTGCGTCCGCTGAAGAACCACGGCCTCGCCCTGTCGGCGCTGGCCCTGCTGCCCGAACGGCACCAGCTGACCCTCGCCGGGGACGGCGAGGAACGGGATCTGCTGTCGGACCGGGCTCGGGAGTTGGGCGTGGCCCACCGGGTGCGGTTCCTCGGCCGGATACCGGACGTCGGCGGGCTGCTCGCCGAGGCGGACCTGCTCGTGCACCCGTCCGGGGCGGAGACGTTCGGGCTGAGCCTGATCGAGGCGGCCGAGGCGGGCGTGCCCGTCGCTGCTCTGCCGGTACCCGCGCTGGACGAACTGGTCCCCACCCTCGTGCCCGGCGTGCTGGCCGCTGCGTCCACTCCGCGGGCGCTGGCCGACGCGATCCTGCGGATGACCGGTGACGAGCGCCCGACGCGGGGCGACTTCGAAAAGGCCTGGCAGGCGCGGTCCGCCGCCCTCGATACGGCCGAGGTGAGCCGCCGGTGGGTGGAGGCGATGGCCCGATGACGATCGCCGACAGCACCACCGACCGGGCGGGCGCGGACCGGAAGTCCTCCGCCGGCCGCGGCGACGGCTTCCTGCGCAAGTCGGGCAAGTTCCTCAGCGGTACTCTGCTGCGCACCGTCGCCCAGGGCGTGCTCTTCGTCCTGCTTGCCCGAGAGATGCCCATCGAGGAGTACGGCCTCTTCGTCGGCGTCACCGCGCTCGTCGCCCTGGTGTCGCCGTTCGCGTCGGCCGGCGTGCCGAGCCTGATCTTCCAGAGCCACGCCGACGCGCCAGCGGAGTGGGACCGGCATCTCGCCCGGGGCATGGTGCTGACCACGACCTTCGGTATCGGCGCGTCGGTGCTGGTCACCGCCGTGGGGGCCGCTGTCTGGGCCGGCCAGGTGCGGTTGCTCGACGTCGCTGCGCTCGCCGTCGCCGATCTGGTCGCCTGGCGGCTGATCGAGGTGGTGGCCGCCTCGGTGCAGGCGCGCGGCCGGATCTTCCTCGCCTCGATCATTCCCGCGCTGCTGCATGTGTGCCGGCTGGTCGCGGCGGTGGCCCTCGCGGCCGCCGCGTCGGGGCCGGTGACCCTGCACGCCTGGGCGGTCACCGCGGCGCTGCTCTCCGCGGTGATCTGCCTGCTGGTCACCGCGTACGGGCTGCGCGGGGCGGGTCTGTCCCGAAACGCCGTACGCGGCGCGTTCGGGCAGGTCCGGCACGGCATGCTGTTCGCCGTCGGACTCTCCGCGCAGACCGTCTACAACGACCTCGACAAGGTGATGCTGTCGAAGCTGGGCACTCCGGAGAGCGCGGCCATCTACGCAGCCGCGTACCGGGTGGTCGACTTCGCGTACACGCCGGGGCGCGCCATGGGGGCGGTCGCCTACCCCCGCTTCTTCGAAGCCGGCCGCGACGGGCCGCGCGCCGCCCTGCGCCTGACCCGCCGGTTGCTGCCGCGGTACCTGATGTTCAGCGTGCCGGCGGCCCTGCTGCTGGCTGCCTTCTCCTGGATGATGCCGATCGTCTTCGGCGCCGAGTACGCGGCGGCGACCACTGCGCTGCAGGGGCTCAGCGCGCTGCTGGTGCTGAAGGCGATCCACTACCTGGCGGCCGACACCCTGTCGGGCAGCCGGATGCAGGGCCGCCGTACGGTCTGCCAGATAGCGGTCGGCGTGGTCAACGCCGGGCTGAACATCTGGCTGATCCCGGCGTACGGCTGGTCGGGAGCGGTCGTCTCCAGCCTGGTCTGCGACGCGCTCCTCGGCGTCCTGCTGTGGGGCTGTCTCGTCGCCGCCGTCCGGCGCGATCCGGCGCCCGCGAAGCAACCCGAGAAAGCCGTGGAAAGGGTATGAGTTGACCGGCCTGTTCGCTTTCCTGCTGACGGCCAGCGGCGTGGCCGTGGCGGTCTGGCTGTGGTCCGCTCGGCAGAAGGTCGCCGCCGCGTTCGGCGACAGCCGGACCGCGCTTGTGCTCGTCGGCTTCGTGGTGCTGGCGAATGCCGCGCCGGTGCTCGCCGGGGAGCACAGCTCCGCGCTCATCGGGGTGCTGGTGCTCGCCTTGCTGGCGTGGGTGGTCCTCTCGGGTGGGCGGAGCCTGCGCGGTCCGTCCGACGTCTGGCTCCGGATCTCCTGGTGGACCATCGGCGCGTTGCTGCTCTGGTGCCTCGCCGTGGACGCCCTCGTCGGTTCGGGGCTGTACGGCTCGCGGCTGGTCTCGTATGCGGCGGGCGGCCTCTTCCTGCTCGCCGCGCTGCTGATCTCCGCCCGTACGGCGGTGAACACCCGGGCCCTGGCGTACATCGGGCTGGCGGTGCTGTCAATGATGGCGATCCCGACGCTCTTCTCCGGAGAGAGCGCCTGGCGGGCATGCACCGGCGGGAAACTGGAGAAGTGCTCGGTGGCCGGGGCGCTCTACAAGAGCTTCTTCGAGTCCGAGAACTACGTGGCCATGGTCGCCACGTTCACCCTTGTCGCCGCCCTCTGCGCGATGCGTCGGCTCGAGCTGCTGGCCGCGGCCGGCTTCTGCTTCCTGGTCATCGTCGCGACCGGTTCCCGCACCAGCTACCTCGCCCTCGCCGCCGGCATCGCCTGGCTGGCCGGCAGCTGGCTGATCGAGCGGCGGCGGCGGATCGAGCGGATCCCGTTCGTCCTCTGCGTTGCCCTGGTGCTGACGTTCGTCACCGCAGCCACATACCTGACGTGGAGCGCCGACCGCACCACGCTGAGCAACCGTGGCAACATCTGGGTGCACGCCCGGGAACACATCGCCGGCATGGAGGTGACCGGCGTCGGCGTCTCCAAGTGGTACCACCTGCGGGACATCGGCGAGGCACCGACCCACTTCTTCCACTCCGGCTATGTCCTGGCCATCTTCGCGGGCGGTTTCATCGCGCTGGCGATCTGGGGACTCTGGGCGGCGACGTTGCTGCACGGGAAGGTCCTCGACGGCCGGGCCTTCACCGCGAAGGCGCCGGTGGTGCTCCTGCTGCTGTACTCGTTCACCGAGGTGGTGTGGAACCCGCTGTCGGTGGACGGGCTGTCCTGGATCTTCCTGATGCTGATGCTCATCCAGCGGAGCGGCGTCACGGCGAGCCCGGTGAGCATTCCCGGACCGGTCGACGCCGCTGACCGGCAGGGCGGGCTCGCTCCGCTGCGCCGGCTGACCTCGAGGTGGGGCAACGGCCGGGTCACCGTGGCAGTCACGACCGACCCGAACGCCCGGATGGCCGGACCCAGCACACGGTAGCGGCGCACCCGCCGGAAACCGGCGGCAATCGATCGAACACGGGGAGAAGGACATCCATGTCGTCGGCCACCGCCATGGTTCACGGCCATCGCGCCGTCCACCAGCGTGCCGGGGCGTCCAGCGGTTTCCGCCCGGACATCCAGGGACTTCGCGCCTTCGCCGTCCTGGTGGTGATCCTCGACCATCTCTTCCACTGGCCAACGGGCGGCTTCGTCGGCGTTGACGTCTTCTTCGTGATCTCCGGTTATCTGATCACCGGCCTGCTGCTGAAGGAACACGATCGGACCGGACGGATCTCCTTCGCCGACTTCTACCGGCGGCGGGTCCGGCGCATCCTGCCCTTGTCGCTGCTGGTCCTGGTCATCACGTACCTCGCCGCGTCGCTGCTGTTCATTGGTGAGCGGCGGCGCTCGATCGCCTGGGACGCGCTCTGGTCCGGGCTCTTCTCCGCCAACTGGCGCTTCGCGGCCGTCGGCACCGACTACCTCCAGGCGGACGGGCCCGTCTCACCGCTGCGGCACTACTGGTCCCTCGCCGTAGAGGAGCAGTTCTATGTGATCTGGCCCATCCTGATCACCCTGGTGCTCGGGGCGGCTGCCCGGCGATTCGGGTGGAACCACCGCCGGTCGCGGCACGTTCTCGGCATCCTCATGGCGTCGATCACCGGCGGCTCGGTGGCCTTCGGCCTCTGGCAGACCGCATACGCCCCCACGGACGCGTACTACTCGACCTTCTCCCGCGCCTGGGGACTCGGCGCGGGTGCTCTCGCGGTCCTCACGGCACCATGGTGGGCCGGGCTCCCCGTGCGTACGCGTACCGCGCTTCAGTGGCTGGGCCTCACGGGGCTCGTCGTCTCCGTCTTCGTCGTCGACCCGCGAACCCCGTTCCCGCTGCCCGGGGCGCTCCTGCCGGTGCTGTCCGCCCTGCTGATCGCCGGCGGCGGCGCGGGTGGGACACGACTGTTGTTCCCCCTGACCAATCCGGTGGCCCGGTACCTGGGCGACATCTCCTACTCGCTCTACCTCTGGCACTTCCCCTTACTCGTCCTGGCCGGGGCGGTGCTGCCGGAGGACGATCTCCGGACCTACCTTCTGGTGCTCATCGGCACCGCGCTGATCTCCATCGCCTCGTATCACGGTCTTGAGAACCCGGTGCGCAGATCCTCCTGGCTGGAACGGGCTGCGGGGCCGGGGGCCCACGCACGGAAACGCCGGACGCGCGCCCTGTGGGTAGCACCGACCGCCGCGCTCACCGCGGTGGTCGCCGTCGTGACGGTGACCACCTTCGGCCCCAGCTCGGCACCGAGACGTGCAGTGGCGGCCGCGGTCACGACCGAAGGCGAGCTCGCCGCACATATCGAGGTGGCACTGGGTGCCACGGAGTGGCCGGACCTGGCCCCGGCCGTCGGCGAGTTGGGCCGGCAGGGCTTCGCCCGCTCGGACTCGCAGGGCTGCCTGCCGGCGACGCCCCGCGGCCGGGACTGCTCCGCGGGGACGGCCGATCCGGCGAAGTTGGTTGTGGTGGTCGGGGACTCCACGGCGGTTGCGTGGCTGCCGGCCATCAGGGCGGTGCTGGAACCCAAGGGATGGACGGTGCACCCCATGACCTACGTCGGCTGCCCGTTCATCGCGACGAGGACCGTCGCGGATGACGACAGCATCACCCGTTCCTGCCCAGCCCACAAGCACATCGTCCGGTCGTTCATCGCCCGGGTGAAGCCTGCGCTGGTGATCGTGGGAAACGCCTACGGCCAACGGCTGCACGCGGAAGGCGGGCAGCCGTCACTACCGGCCTGGGAGACCGCGGTGCGGACAGCGAAGGAGGAGTGGCTCTCACCAGCCGGACAGGTGGTCGCCCTGCAGTCCCCGCCACCGGGAATGAATCCGACCGCCTGCATCACCCGCGTCTCCACCCCCCGGGACTGTGTGTCCACCATCTCGTCTCAGTGGCTGTCCTACGCGGAGGCAGATCGCCGGGCGTGGAGCGGGGAGGGATCGGGGTACGTGGCGACCCGGACGTGGTTCTGCGGAGCCGGGCACCGGTGCCCGGCGTTCGTGAACGGTGTGGTCGTGCGGCGCGACGCCTCGCACATCACGGCCGACTACGCCCACACCATCGCGCCGCTGTTGGCCGGGGCACTGCGGCCCTGGAGCGGCTGAGCGCCGCCCGGCACCGGTCTGCTCCTACCGACCGGCGATCGGCAGGCCCTGGAAGGTCAGCAGCCCGGCGCCGGAGGCGTTCAGGATCCGTGGCCCGGCACCCAGGTGGCTGAGGTAGCTCACGCCGGTCGCCCCGTCTGCCGGGCCGGAGAGGGTCAGCACCAGTTGGCCGCCGGGGCGGTAGGCGACTTCGACCACCGAGACCCGGCTGCCGTTGACCCGGAAGTCGGCGGCCACGCCGGGCTCCACAGTGAGCGGGTCGTCGTCGCGCAACTGGACCACCAGGGCCGTCCGGGTGGCGTCGGCGAAGGTCGCAGACCGCGGGTTGGGGGATGCCACGCCGTCGCCGGGCCCCCGGTACAGGTCCCGGGACACCACGGCGAAGGCCTGGTCGCCCAGCTCGCGGTAGCCCTGCTCCCAGGCGAAATGGCACTCGTCCTGGCCGGAGAGGCCGTTGGTCGACAGCACGGTCACCCCGAGGGTGTCGCCCATCCGTCGCTGCGCCTCCCGCAGCCGCGCGGCGGTGGCGTTCCCGCAGGGCGAGCTGCGTACCTGGAACACGTAGTACCGGGTGTCCCGGTCGCCGATCTCTGCCCGCCAGTCCCGCAACAGCGCCGTGAACCCGGCCACGTGGGCGGCCGCGTTGTCGTTGTCGGCCTCGCCCTGATACCAGAGGACGCCGCGTACGTGCCCGATCAAACCGGCGGCCGTCAGACGTTGCCGCAGCCGCCCGTAGTTCGTGCGCAGGTCGCCCGGCCGGCCGTCGGCACGCTGGAAGTAGCCGATCGGCCGGCTGCTCTCCGCGCCGTTGACCACCGCCACAGGCACCTGGTAGGTGTCCGAGATCCGGTGTGCCATCCGGATCCCCCACTGGCCCACCGAGCCCGGCTGTCGGGCCAGGTCGCCGACCGCGTAGTTCCACCCCCGCCCTGTTGCCGAGAGCCCCGGGTCCGCCGTGGGTGAGCCGTAGCTGCGGACGAACGGTGACTCCTCGGCCACGGACGAGCCCCGCTGCATGGCAGCGACGGCGTTCGACTGGCCCTGTATGACGTAGACGTCGCCCGCGACGACCCCGTCCCAGAGGCCGACCCGGCGGCTCACACCGTCACCCAGCGCCCGCAGCTCGAAGCGGTACTCCCGCAGTTCCGCACTGATCCGGTGCCGGAAGGCGAACTTTCCGCCGGCCCTGGCCGGCGCGCTGTACTCCCAGCCGTCGGCGCCGCTGGTCACTTTGAGCTGCACGGCATTCACCCGCGGATCGGTGATCCCCCCGGCCACCTCGACCACGGCACCATTCCCGGTGTCGCGGGGGAACAGCTGCCGGTCCTTGGGGTGCCGGGTGACGGTGAGCATCGACGGGCGGGCGTACACGGTCAGCCGGCGCTGGGTGAAACTGGCCGCGTTGCCGGCGAAGGTCCAGTCCGGGTTGCCAGTCGGTGCCGTGCCGATGCCGAGCGACAGCGGGCCGGTCGGCGCGGTGAAGCCGTTGATCGCCAACACGGTCTGCGGCGGCGTGGTGGACGGGCGGGTGCCGCCGACCAGGTGCACCTGAAACGAGCCGTACGCGAGGGAGGGCTGGATGTCGTCGTCCGCGTCGTACCGGTCGGCGGCGGCGCCGGAGATCTGGCCCGTGCCACGGGGGCCGTATTTGTTGGGCCACATCTCCAGGTAGCCGGGCAGGCCGGTGCCGGTGGTCACGCCCTTGACGTTGGTTGCCACCTCCACGTCGTTCACCCGCTGCTGGATGATCTGCCCGGGCCGGGTGGGCAGGCCGAGCCGGTGGGCATCCGTGATGACCGCCTCCATCGCGGTCCACACCCACTGCGGGCCGGCGGGACCGCTCAGTTCGAGGCAGTAGCCGACCCGGTCGAACCCGCCGGCGACCGCGGCGGTGCGGTCGAAGGAGTACGCGGGGGCGCGGCCGTTGGCCCGGGCGGGCAGGTCGAGCGCGGCGACCGGGACGAAGCCGGCCATGCCGGCCACGTTGGCCGCGCAACTGGTGCCGTCCACGGGGACGGCGGGCGGCTGCGACCGCCGGGACTCGGGCGCCGACCAGGCTGCCTCCGGCGCGCCGGCTCTGGCCGACGGCCAGAGGGCCACCGCGAGCGAGGAGAGCAGCAGGACGGCCGCTCCCAGGGCGATCCACGCCACACGCGGCACGGATCGGAGGCGCTCCAACACGGAGGGAGCACGGGTCACCCTCGAACCTCCATACCGGTCGGCCAGGATCTTCGCGATCAAGGTTATGCGATGCGTGGGTCGGCGATGGGCGCACCGGGACGCGGCCGGCGGCGGGGCTCCACGGGGCCCGGGGCGGGAGGCGGCCGGCGGTGGTGGTCTGCCATGATGCCCGCCATGGCCGCAACGAGCACAACGGCACCGGTGAGCGTCCGGTCCGCCGGCGTAGACCTTCTCCGCATCGTCGGTATCGCCGCGGTGGTCTTCGGCCACGTGTGGAGCAACAGCTTCACCCGCGCCGCGATCTACACCTGGCACGTCCCGCTCTTCTTCGTCCTCACCGGATACTTCTGGACGCCCGGCCGGCCGCTGGCCGGCGAGGTGCGCAAGCGGTGGCGGTCGCTCGGTCTGCCGTACGTCACCTGGTTCGCTCTGCTGTTCGGGGTGCTGCTGGCCGCCGAGGCGGCGACCGGGGCGGTCGCCGACGGTGCGTTCGGCGATGCCCTCTACGGGGGCAGCGCGGCAGTCCGGCCGTTCTCGGCCTTCTGGTTCGTCTCGGTGCTCTTCCTGCTCGCCCTCGCGTACCGGCTACTGGAGCGGCTCCCGACGGCGGTGACCTGGGCGGTGGCCCTGGTCGGGCTCGTCGTCGCCTACCTCGCGCCGCAGGTGGTCACCGCCGGGCCGCTCGGCGTGCTCCTCGTCCCCGCCTGCCTGATCTTCGTGCTGGCCGGCCGCCTGCTGCGGCAGTTGCGCCCGCACCTGTCCGTGGGCACCGGCGCCGTGCTGCTCCTGCTCGGTGCAGCGCTGGTGGTGACTGGCCTGAGCACCCCGCTGGACGTGAAGGCGGGCGACTTCGGTACGCCCGGCCTCGGCGTGCTGACCGCCGCCCTGATCAGCGGCGGGCTGGTGCTGCTCGCCGAGGCGCTGGACACCCGGATCGACGCCGCGTCCGCCCGGACGATCAGCCGGCTCTCCGCCTGCGGCATCGCGGTCGTGCTGAGCCACGCGGGCGTGCTCTGGGTGCTGCACACCTCGCCGAATGGGGGCTGGTCGCACCTGGCCGCCGCCCTGGTGCTGCCCTGGGCGTTCGCGCTGGTAGCGCTCCGGACCCCGGCCAGCCTGTACCTGACCGGCACGAACGGGGGCGGCGGCCGGTGACCGGCCGCGCCCCGCGCCGGCCTGCTAGGCCGGGTTGTTGCGCCGCCTGACCAGGATCAGGACCAGGACGACGAGCCCGGCGGCGAGCGCCCCGGCGGCCGCACCGAGCAGCGGCATCGCCCAGCCGGGCGAGGCCGAGGAGCCCCGCCCGCCTCCGCTGTCGATGGCGGCCTGGCGGTAGACCTGCGCCAGCAGGTTGCCGGGCGACTGCTCGGCCACCGCACCGAAGCGGTCGGCCGCGGTGGAGTTCTGGCCGGCGAAGTACGCGTCGAGACCGCTGCGGTACAGCTTGTCCGACTCCCCGAGGGTGCTCTGCACGCCTGCGGTGGAGAGCAGGTCGGTCATCGTGGACACCGGCACCACGAGCCGGTTCGCCTTGTCCGGCCGCAGGAGGTCGTTGTCCAGCATCCCCACGACCCGACCGCTCGGGTCGATGGCGATCCCGCCCCACGAGGAGAGCCCCAGGTCGTCGTTGATCCGGTACGCCTGCACCGGCGACTGAGCGTCCACTCCGGTCACCGTCACCGGCTTCGTCACCACCGCGTAGGAGGCGGAACGGTAGCTGGTGTCGGTGGTGTTGTAGCCGAGGATGAGCAGGGACGTGTCCGCCGCGACGGTGGCGGAGGGGTTCAGCTCCGCGGCCGGGAGGTTGCCCTGCTCGAGCTTGACCAGGGCGAGGTTCCCGGCGTCGAGGGCGAGGGCCTGCACGACGGCACCGGGGATCGCCGGGCTGTCCGTGACGTCGCCCTTGGCCACGTTGAGCTGACCGTAGAGCTTGGCCTCCGGCTCGGTGCCGGGCTCGGCGCCGGTGAAGAGGGTGGTCTTCATCCGCGCGCTGGTGAACGCGGCGACGTTCTTGCTGCTGAGGGCGCCCTCGGTGACGAGCGCGTTGGCCAGGGCACCCAGCGCGTTGCCGATGAGAATGTCCTGGGTGGGGCGGACGCACTGGCTGTTGGTGAGGACGTGGCCGTCGGGGTTGACCACGACACCGCTGCACCGCCGGTTGAAGGTGACCGGCGTCTTGCGGAGCAGAGTGTTGCCCTGCTTGCTGCGGACGTAACCGGTGAAGATGACCTCGATGAACACCATGGACGGTCCGGCCGTCGCCAGCGCCCGCTCCTCCGGGCTGCGCAACGCGGCCTGCGCCCAGGGCTTCAGGCCCGGGTTGACCGCGGCCGGGCTGGGGAAGGCGGTGGAGGCGACGGTCGGCTGTGGCGCGGGGTTGTCGGTGTCGTCGCCGGAGATCGCCGAGACGCCGACGCCACCGGCCACGACGGCGACCAGCAGCAGCGCGGCGAGCGCGGCCCAGAGTCCGGTCTGCCGCCGGGGTTGGGGCCCGGTGGGCGTGATCCGGCGGGCCGGGGCGGCGAACGGGTCGTGCGGCGGGGCGCTGACCGGCCGCGGGTGCTCCGCCGGCGGCGCGGGGGACATCTGCTGCGGCGGGGACGACACCTGGTGCGGCACCGCGGCGTGCATCGCCCACGGCAGCGGCGGGCCGGACGTGGGGCTCGGCGAGCCGGAGGTTGGTACCCCCGAGACCGGCTGCGGCGGGCCCGCCACCGCGCCCGTCTCGGGAATGAGGACCTCCGCCTCGGACTCGGCCGGGTGCAGGTCCATGCCGAGGCTCTGGAACAGCCGCTGCGCCCCCATCCCCTCCTCGGAGGGGTATGCCACCCAGGGCTTGGCGGCGGCGAAGTCGGCGTTGACGTAGCGCTGGCCGCCCGGGGTCAGCGCCATGGCGTTGGCCGCGTTGGCGAAGGCCTCCCGCCACGGCTGGTCGGTGGCCGCGGCGCCCTCGAGGACCGCCACCGTCACCAACCGGTCATGCCCGTCGATGGCCCACCACGCCGTGCCCACCTGGCACACGCCGAGCGTTTCGGTGAACCTGTACGGACCGACCGGCTGCATGCCACCACTCCTCTGTTCCTCCGCCGTGCGGATAGTACAGAGGCGACGCACCCGGCGTCGTCGCCCGGGAGGCGGCCGACTGGTCACCGTTTCGGCGGCCGGAGGTTGCGCTGTGAAAGTTTTCATGCATAGAGTCCCCCCATGAATGAAAGCGGTGCGGCACCCCCCGACCGCCTGCTCGACCTCTTCCACGACGTACGGCTCACCCCCACCCAGCGCCGGATCGCGCACTGCCTGGTGCAGCACGCGGGCGCGGCGGCGTACCTCTCCGCGGCCGAGGTGGCCGAGCTGGCCGGGGTGAGCCAGCCGTCGGTCACCCGGTTCGCGATGGCGCTCGGGCACGACGGCTACCCCGCGCTGCGCCGCCGGCTGCGGGAGCTGGGCGCCGGCGGGGGCACCCCGCCGGCCGACGGGGACAACCCACTCCAGCGGGCGGTCCGTGCCGAGATGGGCAACCTCGACCGGCTCGCCGGCGAACTCGCCGACGCCAGCCGGCTCGCCGAGGTGGGCAAGCTGCTCGCGGCCAGCCGCCCGCTGCCGGTGCTCGGCCTGCGCGCCGCCGCGCCGCTGGCCGCGTACTTCGCGTACTTCGCCGCGAAGGTGCACCCGGACGTGCGGGTGCTCGACGACGGGGGCAGCCTCCTCGCCGACCGGCTCGAGCAGGCCGCCGCGGCCGGGGCGGGCGCGCTGCTCGCCTTCGTGCTGCCCCGCTACCCCCGGGAGACCCTGGACGCGCTGCGCGAGGCCCGGGACCTCGGGCTGACCGTCGTCGCGATCACCGACTCGCCGGTGAGCCCGGCGACCGACCACGCCGACGTGGTGCTCCCCGCCGCCGTCGGCACCGACCTGGTCTTCGATCTGCACACCGCCCCGATGACCCTGGCCATGGTGGTGCTCCAGGCGATCTGCGACGCCGCCCCGGCCGAGACCCAGGCCCGGCTCGAGGCGTTCGAGTCGTCCGCCGCCCGCCGCCAGTTGTTCCTCGGCTGAGAGGAGTACGAGATGCACCAGCCCGTCCGCGCCGCCCGCGGCACCGCACGCACCGCAAAGGGGTGGCCGCAGGAGGCCGCGCTGCGGATGCTGATGAACAACCTCGACCCCGAGGTGGCCGAGCGCCCCGAGGACCTGGTGGTCTACGGCGGCACCGGGAAGGCCGCCCGGGACTGGCCGTCGTACCACGCGCTGGTGCGGACGCTGACCGAGCTGCGCGACGACGAGACGATGCTGGTGCAGTCCGGCCGCCCGGTCGGCGTCATGCGCACCCACGAGTGGGCGCCCCGGGTGCTGCTGGCCAACTCCAACCTGGTCGGGGACTGGGCCACCTGGCCGGAGTTCCGCCGGCTGGAGCAGCTCGGCCTGACCATGTACGGGCAGATGACCGCCGGTTCGTGGATCTACATCGGCACCCAGGGCATCCTCCAGGGCACGTACGAGACGTTCGCCGCGGTCGCCGCCAAGCGCTTCGATGGCAGCCTCGCCGGGACACTGACGCTCACCGCCGGCTGCGGCGGGATGGGCGGGGCGCAGCCCCTGGCCGTGACCATGAACGGCGGCGCCTGCCTGATCGTGGACGTGGACCGCAGCCGGCTGGAGCGGCGGGCGCACGACCGCTACCTGGACGAGATCGCCGACTCGCTGGACGACGCGGTCGAGCGGGTGCTCGCCGCGAAGCGGGACCGGCGGGCGCTGAGCGTCGGTGTGGTCGGCAACGGCGCCACGGTCTTCCCCGAACTGCTGCGCCGGGGCGTCGCCATCGACATCGTCACCGACCAGACCAGCGCGCACGACCCGCTGTCGTACCTGCCGGAGGGGGTGGAACTGGCCGACGCCCGGGACTACGCGGCGGCCAAGCCGGCCGAGTTCACCGACCGGGCGCGGGCCTCGATGGCCAAGCACGTCGAGGCGATGGTCGGCTTCCTCGACGCGGGCGCCGAGGTCTTCGACTACGGCAACTCGATCCGCGGCGAGGCGAAGCTCGGCGGGTTCGAGCGGGCCTTCGACTTCCCCGGCTTCGTGCCCGCGTACATCCGGCCGCTGTTCTGCGAGGGCAAGGGCCCGTTCCGGTGGGCGGCACTCTCCGGCGACCCGGCCGACATCGCGGCCACCGACCGGGCCATCCTCGACCTGTTCCCGGAGAACGAGTCCCTCGCCCGGTGGATCCGGCTGGCCGGCGAGCGGGTCGCCTTCCAGGGCCTGCCGGCGCGGATCTGCTGGCTCGGCTACGGCGAGCGGGACAAGGCCGGGGTGCGGTTCAACGAGATGGTCGCCTCCGGTGAGCTGAGCGCGCCGGTGGTGATCGGCCGGGACCACCTGGACTGCGGCAGCGTGGCCAGCCCCTACCGGGAGACCGAGGCGATGGCCGACGGGTCCGACGCGATCGCCGACTGGCCGCTGCTCAACGCCCTGGTCAACACCGCCAGCGGCGCGTCCTGGGTGTCCATCCACCACGGCGGCGGCGTGGGCATCGGCCGGTCCATCCACGCCGGCCAGGTCTGCGTGGCCGACGGCAGCGCCCTCGCCGGGCAGAAGATCGAGCGGGTGCTCACCAACGACCCGGCGATGGGCGTCATCCGGCACGTCGACGCCGGCTACGACGCGGCCGGCGAGGTGGCGCAGCGGACCGGCGTGCGCGTCCCGATGACCGAGGGCCCGGCGTGACCGACCTGGCTGCCCGGTTCCGCAAGCTCTGGGACGAGATCGCCCCGGTCGGGCGGGACGCGGGCAGCGGCGGCTACCTGCGCTACGCGCTGACCGAGCCGGAACTCACCCTGCGGGCCTGGTTCCGGGAGCAGGCCGACGCGCGGGGCCTGCCGGTGCGGGAGGACGGCAACGGCAACCTGTTCGCCTGGTGGGGTGACCCGGCGGCCGGCGGCGCGGTGCTGACCGGCAGCCACTTCGACTCGGTGCCGCACGGCGGGGCGTACGACGGGCCGCTCGGCATCGTCAGCGCGTTCCTCGCCGTGGACGAGCTGCGGTCGGCCGGGGTCACCCCGGTCCGGCCGGTGGCGGTGGCCGCGTTCGTCGAGGAGGAGGGGGCCCGGTTCGGCGTACCCTGCCTGGGGTCGCGGCTGCTCACCGGGGAGATCGCGGTGGACCGCGCGGCCGGGCTGCGGGACGCGGCCGGGGTGACCTTCGCCGAGGCGCTGGGCGACCGGCCGGCGGGCGCCGACCCGGGCCTGCTCGGCCGCTTCGCGGCCTTCGTGGAGCTGCACGTCGAGCAGGGCCGCGCGCTGGTCGACCGGGCCGCGCCGGTCGCGGTGGCCAGCGCGATCTGGCCGCACGGCCGCTGGCGGTTCGACTTCCACGGCGAGGGCAACCACGCGGGTACGACCCGGATGGCCGACCGCCGCGACCCGATGCTCACCTACGCGTTCACCGTGCTCGCGGCGAACAAGGAGGCCCGGCTGCGCGACGCGCACGCCACGGTCGGCCGGGTGGCGGTGGAGCCGAACGCCACCAACGCCATCCCGGCCCGGGTGACCGGTTGGCTGGACGCCCGGGCGGCCGAGCCGGCGACGCTGCACGGCCTGGTCGAGGCGGTCCAGGCCAAGGCGGCCGAGCGGGCCCGGCGGGACGGCACCGAGCTGACCTGCACGCAGGAGTCGGCGACCCCGCTGGTGGCGTTCGACGGCGGGCTGGCCGACCGGCTGGCCCGGCTGCTGGACGCGCCGGTGCTGCCCACCGGGGCGGGACACGACGCCGGGGTGCTGGCCGCGCACCTGCCCACCGCCATGCTGTTCGTACGGAACCCGACCGGGGTGTCGCACTCCCCCGCCGAGTCCGCCACCGACGCCGACTGCGCCGCCGGGGTGACCGCCCTGGCCCGGGTGCTGGAGGAGCTGGCATGCCGCTGACCCGCTGGCTGGCCGAGTACGCCTGGCTGCCCGACCACGCCGAGCCCACCCCGGACGTGTTGATCGAGGCCGAGGACGGCCGGATCACCGCCGTCACGCCGCTGGTGGGCGGCGGGGGCACGCCGGCCGCCGGGGTCGAGGTGCTCCGGGACGCCACCCGGCTGCCCGGGCTCACCCTGCCGGGGCTGGCCAACGCCCACTCGCACGCCTTCCACCGGGCGCTGCGCGGGCGGACCCACGGCGGGCGGGGCGACTTCTGGAGCTGGCGGGACGTGATGTACTCCGTCGCGGCCCGGCTCGACCCCGACTCGTACCTGGCCCTGGCCCGGGCCGCGTACGCCGAGATGGCGCTCGCCGGGATCACCTGCGTGGGCGAGTTCCACTACCTGCACCACGGGCCGGACGGGAAGCCGTACGACGACCCGAACGCGATGTCGGCGGCGCTGGTCGAGGCCGCCGCGCACGCCGGGGTCCGGCTCACCCTGCTCGACACCGCGTACCTGACCGCGAGCGTGGCCGGGGACCCGCTGACCGGGCCGCAGCGCCGGTTCGGCGACGGGGACGCGCTGCGCTGGGCGGACCGGGTGAGCGCCTTCACCCCGGAGGACGACCACGTCCGGCTGGGCGCGGCGATCCACTCGGTCCGCGCGGTGCCCGCCGGGCAGCTCGCCACCGTGGCCGGCTGGGCCGACCGCCAGGGCCTGCCGCTGCACGTGCACCTCTCCGAGCAGCCGGCCGAGAACGACGCCTGCCGGGCCGTGCACGGCTGCACCCCCACCCGGCTGCTGGCCGAGCACGGGGTGCTCGGCCCGCACACCACCGCCGTGCACGCCACCCACCCAACCGGGGCCGACATCAGCCTGCTCGGGGAGAGCCGGACCGGGGTCTGCCTCTGTCCCACCACCGAGCGGGACCTGGCCGACGGGATCGGGCCGGTTCGGCGGATGGCCGAGGCGGGCAGCCCGCTCAGCCTGGGCAGCGACAGCCACGCGGTGGTCGACCTCTTCGAGGAGGCCCGCGCGGTCGAGCTGGACGAGCGGCTGCGCACCCGCAAGCGGGGGCACTTCACCGCCGTCGAGCTGCTCACCGCCGCCACCGTCGGCGGGCACGCCGCACTCGGCTGGGGCGACGCCGGCCGGCTGGCGGTGGGCGACCGGGCCGACCTGGTCGCGGTACGGCTGGACAGCGCCCGGACCGCCGGGGTGCCGCCGGTCGGCGCGTTCTTCGCGGCCACCGCCGCCGACGTGACCACCGTGGTGGTCGACGGGCGGACCGTGGTCGCCGAGGGCCGCCACCTGACCGTCGACGTGCCGGCCGAGCTGCACGACGCCATCACGGAGGTGACTCGCTCATGAGCAGCCTGCTGGTGGACAACATCGGGGAGCTGGTCACCAACACCCCGTGGGAGGGTGAGGCCGACCCGCTGGGCCTGCGCCGCGACGTCGCCCTGCTGGTCGAGGACGGGCAGGTGGCCTGGATCGGGCCGGCCCGGGACGCCCCGGCCGCCGACCGGCGGATCGACGCCGGGGGCGGGGCCGTGCTGCCCGGTTTCGTGGACAGCCACGCCCACCTGGTCTTCGCCGGGGACCGGGCCGCCGAGTTCGCCGCCCGGATGGCCGGCCAGCCGTACACCGGGGGTGGGATCCGGACCACCGTCGGCGCCACCCGCGCCGCCTCCGACGACGAGCTGCGGGCCACCGTCCGGCGGCTGCGCGGCGAGGCGATGCGGCAGGGCAGCACCACGGTCGAGATCAAGAGCGGGTACGGGCTCACCGTCGCCGACGAGGCACGCTCGCTGCGGATCGCCGCCGAGTTCACCGGGGACACCACCTTCCTCGGTGCGCACGTGGTCCCCGCCGAGTACGCCGACCGCCCGGACGACTACGTGGGCATGGTGTGCGGGCCGATGCTGGCCGCCGCCGCCCCGTACGCCCGGTGGATCGACGTGTTCTGTGAGCGGGGCGCCTTCGACGTGGACCACGCCCGGGCGATCCTCGCCTGCGGGCAGGCCGTCGGGCTGGGCGTGCGGGTGCACGCCAACCAGCTCGGCCCCGGGCCGGGCGTGCAGCTCGGGGTGGAGCTGGGCGCGGCCAGCGTCGACCACTGCACCCACTTGTCCGACGCCGACGTCGACGCGCTCGCCGGCTCGGAGACCGTCGCCACGCTGCTGCCCGGGGCGGAGTTCTCCACCCGATCGCCGTACCCGGACGCCCGCCGGCTGCTCGACGCCGGGGTGACCGTCGCGCTGGCCACCGACTGCAACCCCGGCTCGTCGTACACCTCGTCGATGCCGTTCTGCGTCGCGCTCGCCGTACGCGAGATGCGGATGACCCCGGCGGAGGCCGTGTGGGCCGCGACCGCCGGCGGGGCGGCGGCGCTGCGCCGCACCGACGTGGGCCGGCTCGCGCGGGGCGCGCGGGCCGACCTGATGATCCTCGACGCCCCGTCCCACCTGCACCTGGCCTACCGGCCAGGGGTCCCCCTGATCCGCCAGGTTCTGCACAACGGAGTGCCGCAATGTCGACCGTAGTCATCCAGCCCACCGGGATCTCCCCCGCCGACGTGCTCGCCGTGGCCCGCGGCACCGCCAAGGTCGTCCTCGACCCCGCCACCGTGGCGGCGATGGCGGCCAGCCGGTCCATCGTGGACGGCATCGAGGCCGCCGGCCGGCCGGTGTACGGCGTCTCCACCGGCTTCGGTGCGCTCGCCAACACCTTCGTCGCGCCCGAGCGGCGGGCCGAGCTGCAGCACGCGCTGATCCGCTCGCACGCCGCCGGCGTCGGCGCGCCGATGCCCCGCGAGGTGGTCCGCGCGATGATGCTGCTGCGAGTACGCTCGCTCGCCCTCGGCCGCTCCGGGGTCCGGCCGCTCGTCGCCGAGGCCCTGGTGGACCTGCTCAACCACGACGTCACCCCATGGGTGCCGGAGCACGGCTCGCTGGGTGCCTCCGGCGACCTGGCCCCGCTCGCGCACTGCGCGCTGGTGCTGCTCGGCGAGGGCTGGGTGCTCGGCCCGGCCGGTGACCGGATCCCGGCGGCGGACGCGCTGCGCCGGGTCGGGCTGGCGCCGGTCGAGCTGGCCGCCAAGGAGGGGCTGGCGCTGATCAACGGCACCGACGGCATGCTCGGCATGCTGCTGCTGGCGATCCACGACGCCCGGCACCTGTTCGCCATGGCCGACGTCACCGCCGCGCTGGCGATCGAGGCGATGCTCGGCTCGGAGCGGCCGTTCCTGCCGGAGCTGCACGCCATCCGGCCGCACCCCGGCCAGGCGGCGTCGGCGGCGAACATCCACAAGCTGCTGCAGAACTCGGCGGTGATGGACTCGCACCGCGACGACCTGGCGCACGCGGTGCAGGACGCGTACTCGATGCGCTGCGCGCCGCAGGTGGCCGGCGCGGCCCGGGACACCCTCGACTTCGTCGAGGTGGTGGCCGGCCGGGAGCTGCTGTCGGTGGTCGACAACCCGGTGGTGCTGCCGGACGGGCGGGTCGAGTCGACCGGCAACTTCCACGGGGCGCCGCTCGGCTTCGCCGCCGACTACCTGGCCATCGCCGCCGCCGAGGTGGGCGCGATCGCCGAGCGCCGGGTGGACCGGCTGCTGGACGTCACCCGCTCCCGGGAACTGCCGGCGTTCCTCTCCCCCGACGCCGGGGTCAACTCCGGGCTGATGATCGCCCAGTACACGGCCGCCGGCATCGTCGCCGAGAACCGGCGGCTGGCCGCCCCCGCCTCGGTCGACTCGCTGCCCACCAGCGGCATGCAGGAGGACCACGTCTCGATGGGCTGGGCCGCGGCCAAGAAGCTGCGGACCGTGCTGGACAACCTGACCAGCCTGCTCGCGGTGGAGCTGCTGGCCGCCGTACGCGGGCTCCAGCTGCGCGCCCCGCTGACCCCGTCCCCGGCCGGCCGGGCCGCGCTGGCCGCGCTCGGAGAGGTGATCGGCGAGCCGGGTCCGGACGTGTTCCTCGCCCCGCTGATGGAGGCTGCGCGGGAGGCGTTGAGCGGCCCTGAGCTGCGGGCGGCGATCGAGCGGGAGGTGGGCTCGCTGGGCTGAGCGGCAGCGCTGTCGGCCGGGGCTGCTACCGTTCGCCGCCGTGAGCGACGACGACGCGGTGACTGCCCCGGACCCTACCGACACCCTTGACGGGGACGACCTGCGCGACGAGATCCGGGCCTTCGTACGCCGGCAGGTGGCGCTGGCCGAGCTGCCCGCGGCGGCGATCGTCGTGGAGACGGTGGAGTACCTGGACGGCGAGGCCGAGGAGGCCCGGGTCGCGGAGCTGGCCTGGGCGGTCGTGGCCGAGGAGCTGACCGCGCACCTCACCGACCAGGAGAGCTGGCCGGAGGTGACCGACAGCGACCGGCTCACCGCCGCGTTCCGGGCGCTCACCGCCGCCGGTGTGGTTGCCCGGGAGAGCTTCACCTGCTGCCAGAACTGCGGCGTCGCCGAGATCGGCGACGACGTGCCGCGCGGAGTGACCCCGCGCGGCTACGCCTTCTATCACCGGCAGGACGCCGAGCACGGCGTCGACGGACAGGGGGTGTATCTCGCGTACGGGCCGCAGCAGTCCGCGGCGGAGATCGGCGTGGAGGTGGCGGCGGCGTTGCGCGCCGAGGGGCTGGCCGTCAACTGGAACGGCAGTGTCGGCAGCCGGATCCACGTGCCGCTGGACTGGCGGCGGCGCCGGGTCGGCCGGCTCGCCGCCGTACCCGTCACTGCCGACGGCGACGTCGAGGTCGACGTGGAGCTGCTGGGCACGTGGACCGGACGGCACGCCCCGACGGATGGGCCGGCGCCCGCCGGGCGGTTCACCGCTCTGCACCTGCCGTGGCTGCCGGCTGCCGTCCGGGTCCGCCTGACCTGGGAAGACCGGTCGGTCGAGGTCCGGCGCGACGGCGACGCGCTGGTCGGGACGGTTGCGGACGGGCCGGAGCTGACGGTGGGCCGGCACGACGGGATCGCGCTGGTTCGCCGGCTGCGCGGCCTGCCGCCGAGCGGTGCGCCGACGCCGGCCCCGGTCGGCTTCGTCGAGGTAACCGGCGACCACCCGTACGGCTCGGACCGGGACGTGCCGATGGACTTGGCGGAACTGCTGGCCGTGTTGCACGCCATGCGCCCGCTCAGTTACGACTTCCTCACCTGCGTCGGCCGCTCCGGCGGCTGCGTGCAGACCACCTGGGAGCCGGACGGGCTCTGGGTGGAGGAGCTGGACACCGAGGCGGGGGTCGTGGTCGGCCGCTACGCGACGCTGGCCGAGGTGGAACGGGTGCTCACCGTGCTGGCCGTGGAGGACCGGGTGGCGGTGCGGGGGCTGGGCGACCTGACCACCGTGCACCTCCGCTGAGCGGTCCTCGCTCAAGGCGCCGCAGCGCTCCACACTGGAGGCATGGAACAGCCCACCGTCGGCGCCCTGGCGCCGCCCCGGTGGCGCCGGCTGGTCTGGCCGGCCGTCATCGGGTACGCCCTGGTCGCGGCGGCCGCCCGGCCGCTCACCGGGCCGGCGGCGGCCGCCGTCCTGCTGCCCGGCGGCGTGCTCCTCGTCGCGGGCCTGCGCCGTACGCCCGGCCGGCTCCGGCGGGTCGGGCGGCGCGCCGCCGTGACCTGGCTCGGTCTCGGGGTGCTGTTCTGCCTGTGGGAGCTGGGTGCGTTCCTGGCCGGCAACGACGAAGCGCACCCGACCTTCAGCATCCTCGCCGACCCGGTGCTCGCCACCTGGCCCGGACGGGTCGCCGGGTATCTGCTCTGGCTCGGCACCGGCGCCTGGCTGGTGACCCGGTGACCGCCCGGGGGCTGATCGCCGCCGGCTTCGCCGCGATCCTGCTGCTGATGGTGGCCGTCGACGCGCTCGGGCGGCGGCGGGCCGGCCCGGCCGGGGTGCCGCTCGGCGCGGCGCTGACCGCAGCGCTGCGCACCACCGGCGGCCGGGCGCTGGTCCTCGGCGTCTGGCTCTGGCTCGGCTGGCACTTCCTGGCCCGGTGACGGGCCGGCGGCGTGAGCCGGCAGGGCGACGGCGGTGCGGCCGTCGCCGGCCGCTCAGGCGGCGGGCGGGAGGACCTTGGCGACCAGCTTGGCCAGCTCGCGTAGGGCCTTGCCGCGGTGGCTGACGGCGTCCTTCTCCTCGGGGGTCAGCTCCGCGTTGGTCCGCTCCTGGCCGTCGCCGAGGAAGATCGGGTCGTACCCGAAGCCGCCCTCGCCGCGCGGCGCGCGCAGCAGCCGGCCGGACTGGCGGCCGTCGACCAGGTGCTCCTTGCCGCCGGGCAGCACCAGGGCCACGGTGCAGACGAAGGCGGCGCCCCGGTGCTCGTCCGGCACGTCGGCGACCTGGTCCAGCACCAGCTGGAGGTTGGCCTGGTCGTCGCCGTGCCGGCCGGACCAGCGGGCGCTGAACACGCCCGGCATGCCGTTGAGCGCGTCCGCGGCCAGCCCGGAGTCGTCGGCGATGGTCGGCAGGCCGGTGCGCCGGCAGCCCTCCCGCGCCTTGATCAGCGCGTTCTCGCCGAAGGTGAGGCCGGTCTCCGGCAGCTCCGGATATTCCTCGACGTCGTCGAGGCCGAGTAGGGCGATCCGGTGCGCGCCGAGCGCGCCGTCCAGGATCCGCTGCAGCTCGACCAGCTTCTTCCGGTTCCGGGTGGCGAGGAGGACCTTGTTCATCAGGTGAGCGCCTTCCGCTGCGCGTCGGCCAGTTCCAGACAGCCCGCCACACCCAGGTCGAGCAGGGCGTCGAGCTGGTCACGGGCGAAGACGCCGGCCTCGCCCGTCCCCTGCACCTCGACGAAGTCGCCGGTCCCGGTGCAGACCACGTTCATGTCGACCTCGGCGGCGACGTCCTCCTCGTAGCAGAGGTCCAGCCGTGCCTCGCCGGCGATGATGCCGACGCTGACCGCCGCCACCGACCGGTGCATCACCTTCTCCACCTTGCCGGCGAGCGCCTTACGCTCGGCCAGCCAGGTGACCGCGTCGTGCAGCGCCACGTACGCGCCGGTGATCGCGGCGGTCCGGGTGCCGCCGTCGGCCTGGAGCACGTCGCAGTCGAGCACGACCGAGTTCTCCCCGAGGGCCTTCAGGTCGACGCAGGCGCGCAGGCTGCGGCCGATCAGCCGGGAGATCTCGTGGGTCCGCCCGCCGATCTTCCCCCGGACGCTCTCCCGGTCCGAGCGGGTGTTCGTGGCCCGCGGCAGCATCGCGTACTCGGCGGTCACCCAGCCGAGGCCGGAGCCCTTGCGCCAGCGGGGCACCCCCTCGGTCACGCTCGCCGTGCAGAGCACCCGGGTCGCGCCGAACTCGACGAGGACCGAGCCCTCCGGGTGGGTGCTCCAGCCCCGGGTCAGGGTCACCGGTCGGAGTTGGTCGGGCCGCCGCCCGTCAGGTCGCGCCATGCCTGCACCTTATGCGGTGCCGTGATCGAACCGTCCCCGGGTGCCCCACCGGTCAGTCGTGCCAGCCGATGCTCAGGGTCACGGTGACGGAGCCGTCGCGGCCCCGGGGCACGACGGCCACGACGGACGCCGTCATCTCGAAGCCTTCGCGCTTCCACTGGAAGACCCGGCAGTCGGAGAGGTCCGGCTCGGCGAGGCAGGTCCGCATCCGGTCCACGGTGATCGGCAGGCCGGCGTTGGTCAGCCACGCCTGCAGGCTCTGCGCCAGGTCCACCGGGCAGACGCCCCGCTCGCAGGTGAGCTCGTAGGTGGCCCCGACGCTCTTCTCGCCCTCCCGGACGCCGTCGCTGGTGAAGCCGGCCGGCACGCCCGCGTCGGCCATCATCTCCTTGCGCTGCTCCTGCTGCTGCCGGGGCCGGTACCAGCCGTCGTAGGTGAACGCGCCGCAGCAGCAGAGCACGAGCAGCACCGCGCCGACCGCGAGCAGGATCCCCACCACCCGACCGGCGCCGGATCGCTTGCGCGCCGCCGGGTGCGGGCCGGGCGGAAAGGGCCCGGGGTACGGCGGCGCGGGCGGCGGGTAGCCGCCGGGCGGACCGGGGTACGGCCGGCCGGGCGCGGGCGGCTGCGGACCGGTGGCCGGCCAGCCCGGCACCGGCGGCTGCGGCCCCGTGGCCGGCCGGCCCGGCGCGGGCGGCCAGCCCTGTGGGCCGGGCTGCTGGTGCGGGTCGGGATGGCCGGATGAGGGGTCGGTCACCCGGGCGATCCTAGGGCCCGTTCACCGCCTCGGCTGTCCCGTCGCGCGTGGGCGGACCGGTCGAGCGCGGGCCGCCGCCGGCCGGGGCGACCACCGGCACCCCACTCGCGGCGGCTTCCTGGAGGGTCTGTCCGAACGTCTCGTGCGGTCCGGTGTGGACGAAGACGTCGAGGCCGGCACAGAGCCGGGCCAGCGCGTCACCGTGCTGGACGCCGAGGAACCGCACCCCGGGCAGGGCGTGTTCGAGCTGCGGCCGGGCCGGGCCGTCGCCGGCTACCACGACCCGTACGCCCGGCAGCGCGGCGATCGCCGCCAGCAGGTCGACCCGCTTCTCCGGGGCCAACCGACCGTCGTGGCCGACGAGCAGTTAGACGTCGTAGCAGGCGCCGGGCCGCACCACGTCCAGCGGCCCGGTGTACGCGCCGGCCGCCGCCTCCACGGTGTGCGACTCGCTGCCCCAGGCCGCCACCAGGTGGGTGAGCAGCAGCCGGCCCACGCCCGCCTTGGTGGCGTACTCGCCGGCCTCCCGGCCGGTGAGGTGCAGGTCCGGTGGGTTCTCCACCCCGTCGAGGTAGCTGGCCTCGCAGAGGAAGAGGTCGGCGCCCTGGGCCAGGCGCAGCAGCGCGTCGCAGGGCGCGGTGTCCGACGAGTAGCAGAACACGCGGCCGCTGTGCTCCAGCCGCACGCCGTACGTCTCGACCGGATGGTTCATCTGGTCGACGGTCACCGTGAACGGGCCGATCGGGAAGGTGCCCGGCTGCAGTCCGTAGAACTGGTAGACGTCCTCGACGGTGCTGCCCTCCTGTCCGTACGCGGCGGCGATCCGGTCCGGTGCGCCGGAGGGGGCGTACACCGGCAGGGCCGGGTACGGGCCGTCGGGGGCGTATCGGCGCACCACGACGTACGACACCGCGTCGAGCATGTGGTCGCAGTGCAGGTGGGTGAGGAGGATGGCGTCGGGGGCGTGCAGCCCGACGTACCGCTGGAGGGTGGAGAGCGCCCCCGAGCCGAAGTCGATCAGGAGTTTGAAGCCCTCCGCCTCCACCAGGTAGGCGGAGCAGGGGGCCTCGGGGCCGGGGAAGCTGCCCGCGCAGCCGAGGACGGTCAGTCGCATCCGGTCGCCTCGATATCACGCCTCGTAGTCGACACGCCGGCGGTCGCCCCGCCGATGATCTCTACCGACGCGTACGCCACGCTGCGCAGCCTACGCGCCGGCCCGGTCGGGCAAGAATCATCTACCGGAAGTTGTCATCAACGTGACACCCGTACGCGTCCGGCCCCGGGCAGGACGGTCGGGGCGGGCGGGGGGGGGGGGGCGGGCGGCCCCCCCCCCCCCCCCGGTAAGGCCCGAGCTGTGCCTCCCAGGTGTCCCCGGCAGCCCGGGAGGGGC
>NZ_JBVJJA010000017.1:0-142741 GCF_055586005.1 Micromonospora sp. NPDC051924 | reverse complement strand
CCCCCCCCCCCCCCCCCCCCCCCCCCCCCCCCCCCCCCCCCCCCCCCCCCCCCCCCCCCCCCCCCCCCCCCCCCCCCCCCCCCCCCCCCCCGGGTCCGGGCCGCCGGTCCGTGCCGCCGGTCCGGGCCGGAGCGGGCCGATCCCCGGGCCGGAGCGGGCGAGTCGACGCCGAGGGGCTCGCCGGGCGCCGACCCGGGCGGCCGCGGTGCGGGCGCGCCGACTGCGGGATCACCCGGGCGGGGGACGACCCGCCCAGGGCGTCCCCGACGGCCGGAACGCCCCCGAGAATCGGGGGCATGACCAGCTCCCGGCGTTGTGCCCACGACCGCCACGGCCCGGCGTCCCACGTCCGCACCCTGGCCGCCGCCACGCACCGGGCGCGGGCAGCCCGACCACGGGTGGTGGGCCCCACCGCCGCCGGACCACGGGCGCTCGGCCCCACGGCGGCCGCGCCCCTGGCACTCGGCGCGGCCGCGCTCGGCGCGGTGGCGGTGGGCGCGCTGGCGATCGGCCGGCTGGCCATCCGCCGGGCGGTGATCCGGGAGCTGCGCATCGGCCGGCTGGAGGTGGCGGAGCTGGTGGTCCGGCGGCGCATCGACCCGACGGCGGCCGCGGAGGGACAGTTCGGCGCGCGGTGACGGCGGCCCGCGCCGTGGCGGTCGGGCGGCTCAGCCCGCCACGGACGTCGGATAGCCGTACAGGTCGAGCAGGCGTACCCGGGAGGCCTGGAGCCGGTCCACCACCACGGACATGAAGCGGGCGGTGAGCTGACGGCCCAGCGCGTCGTCGGACTCCATCAGCCGGCGTACCCCGGCGGCGCTGAACTCGACGGCGGTGCTGCGCCGCACGGCGACCGCGCCGAACTGCCAGCGGTACGGCGGGAAGAGCCAGGACCAGCCGAGCACCCCGCCCGGGCCGATGGTCTCGATCCCCACGTCGCCGCGGCCGGGCACCGGGAAGTCCAGCGCCACCTCGCCGCCGCGGACCAGCCAGAACCGCTCGGCGGGCTGGCCGGCGCGGAACAGCCGGTGCCCGGGGTGCCAGACCACCGGGCGGGCGTAGCCGGTCAGCCGGGGCAACCACTCCTGCGGCAGCCCGGCGAGGAAGGGGTGTTCGCGAAGCATCTCCAACGGGGTCATCACGCCTCCACTATCGGGTGAGGGACCCGGCGTCGGACCGGGTCCCTCGTTGGCGGGGGTCACTTCTTGGCGCCGTGCTCCACGGTGATCGGGATCTCCCGCGCGGCCGGCTCTGTCGCACCGACGGTCGCGGTGATCTCGAGGATGCCGTTCGCGTAACGGGCCGCGATGGTCTCCTCCTTGACGCCGGCGGGCAGCGGGATGAGCCGGGAGAAGGAGCCGTAGTGGAACTCGGAGTGGACCTTGTCCGTGTGGCTCTCCCGGCGGACCACGTCCAGCCGCAGGTTCTCGCCGGTACGCGTGATCCGCACGTCCTTCGCCGGGTCGATGCCCGGGAGTTCGGCGCGGACGACGTACCGTTCGCCGTCGAGGTAGTCCTCGACCCGGATGGTCGGCGCCAGCATCGGCAGCCAGGACAGGTTCGTCCAGTCGAACGGCGCCAGGGTGCCGCCCCGGAACTTGGTGACAGTGGACATTTTCGACCTCCTTGTCGATCGTCCCGACCCCATCCCACTCCCGTACGACCCGGATCGTCAGGGCCGATGGTCCCGGGCCGCGCGGGCACAGGGCCTCTGCCCGGCCGGCGACGGCGGGAGAAGGCTGGAGGTGGACGAAGGAGGACGCGATGACCGACAGAGCTGGCGCCCCGATCGTGGTGGGCGTGGACGGTTCCCCCTCGGCACTGGACGCGGTCCGGGTGGCCGCGCGGGAGGCGGGGGCCCGGCACCGGCCGCTACGGGTGGTGAACGCGTTCCTGTGGCCGCTGCTCGGCACCCCGCTGGGTCCGGTCGCCGCCGTGCTGCCGGACGACGAGGTGCGGCAGGAGGCGGGCAAGCTGATCGCCGAGGCGGTCGACGAGGCGCGCAAGATTGATGCCGAGCTCCAGGTCACCGGCGAAGTGGTCGACGGCGGCCCGGTCGCGGTGCTGCTGCGGGAGAGCCGGGACGCCGCGCTGCTCGTGCTCGGCCACCGGGGCCTGGGCGGCTTCGCCGAGCTGCTGGTCGGCTCGGCGGCGGTGCAGGTGTCGGCCCGTGCCGACTGCCCGGTGCTGGTGGTCCGGGAGGAGCCGCGCGCCGACGGCCCGGTCGTGGTCGGGGTGGACGGCTCCGCGCTCTCCGGCGAGGCGATCGGCTTCGCCTTCGCCGAGGCGGCGCAGCGCGGCACCGACCTGGTCGCCGTGCACGCCTGGCTCTACCCGCCGCCCGCGGCGTACCGCGAGTCCTACGGCGACATCATGCCGCTGGTGTACGACCCCGAGGAGCTGCGCGCCGAGGAGGAGCGGGTGCTCGCCGAGGCGGTCGCCGGCTGGGCCGAGCGCTACCCGGACGTCCCGGTACGGCAGAAGTTGATCGCGGCCAACCCGGCCCGCGCGCTGGTCGAGGAGTCGACCGACGCGCAGCTGACCGTGGTCGGCGCGCACGGCCGGGGCAGCCTCGGCGGGCTGCTGCTCGGCTCGGTCAGCCACGCGGTGCTGCACCACTGCCGCAGCCCGCTGGCGATCGTCCGGCACCGCAAGGGCCGCGCCGCCGCCTGACCGGAACAGCGCCGCGCCGGCCGTCTCCCCGGCGGCCGGCGCGGAACGGCGTCCGGCACCGCTGTCCGCCGCCGCCGACCCGGGGTACGCGGCTCCGTCGGCTGCCCGAGGTGGCCGGCCTCGACCTGGCCGTCCACGCCGCCCGCGGCGGACGTCCACGCCCCGCGGCAGCCCGCTCCGCCGACACCGCGAGACGCCGCAGGGCGGCCTGGTCACGGACCGGTCGCGGGATTGTCGGCGGCAAATGCGGGCCGGCGGGCGCGTCGCCGTCGACAATGGCCTGAGCCGACCGGAAGGGATGCCGATGAACCGACCTGTCGTGGCGGGGGTCGACGGATCGTCGTCCAGCCTGACCGCCGCCGAGCACGCCGCGCGGGCCGCCGTCCAGCGGTCCCGGCCGCTGCACCTGGTGCACGGCTACCTGCACCCGCTCGGCTACGGCGTGCCGCTCAACCCGTACGACCTCGGGGTGCCGGCCCCCACCGAGGCGGCGCAGCAGATGCTCGACCAGTTGGCGGCCGAGCTGACCGACCGCCATCCCACCCTGGCGGTGCAGGTCCGCCAGCTGGCCGGCGGTCCCGGCGCCACGCTGGTCGAGGAGTCCCGCCGGGCCGACCTGGTGGTGGTGGGCAGCCGGGGGGTGGGCGGCTTCACCGGGCTGTTGCTCGGCTCGGTCAGCGGGCAGGTGGCCCAGCACGGGCACTGCCCGGTGCTGGTGGTGCGCCCCGCCGAGCAGCCGATCCCGGTGGACGGGCCGGTGCTGGTCGGCGTGGACGGTTCCGAGTCGGCGGCGCTCGCCGTCCGGCTCGCCGCCGACGAGGCGGTACGCCGGGACACCGATCTCGTGCTGGTGCACGTCCGCCCGGCGGAGCGGGGCGGCGCGGTGCCGGAGGAGGCGGCCGAGGCGGCGGCCGCCGGGCAGGCGGAGTCGGCGGAGCTGCTGGCCCGGGCGGCCGCCCGGATCCGGTCGGACCACCCGGTGCTGACCGTGGTGGAGCGGCCGGTCCGGGCCGCCTCGCCGGAGCAGGCGCTGATCGAGGCGAGCGGGGAGGCGGCCCTGGTGGTGGTCGGGTCGCGTGGCCGGGGCGGCTTCGTCGGGCTGCTGCTCGGCTCGGTCAGCCAGGCCCTGGTGCAGCACGCCCACTGTCCCGTGCTGGTGGCCCACCCGTACGAGCCGGCCGACTGACCGCCGGCGGGTCAGGCCGGGTCGCGGCCCGCGAGCAGCTCCTCGAAACTGGTGGTGAGGGCGAACGGGTCGGCCGGACCGGTCGCCGCCGGGCGGCGGTCCACCTGCTCGGCCAGCTCGACGCCGGCCCGCCGGATGCGGGCCCGCAGCGCCCCCTCGGCGCCGTCGCCCGACCAGTCCTCCGGGGCGGCGAAGACCGCCGTCGGCACGACCACCGCCCGCAGGTACGCGAACATCGGGCGGACCGCGTGCTCCAGGGCGAGCGAGTGCCGGGCGGTGCCGCCGGTCGCCCCGATCAGCACCGGCTTGCCGCCCAGGGCGTCCCGGTCGACCACGTCGAAGAACGACTTGAACAGCCCGTTGTACGAGGCGTTGAAGATCGGCGAGACGGCGATCAGGCCGTCCGCCCCGGCGACGGTGTCCAGCGCGTCCCGAAGGGCGGCCGGCGGAAAGCCGGTGAGCAGGTGGTTCACCACGTCGTGGGCGTGCTCGCGCAGCTCCACCGGGCGGATCTCCACCTCGGCGCCGCGCCGGACCAGCTCGTCGCCGGCGGCCGCGGCGAGCTGGTCGGCGAGCAGTCGGGTCGAGGACGGCTGGCCGAGGCCGGCCGAGACGACGGCCAGGGTACGGCGGGTCATCGGGCCTCCTCGGGCGCCTTGCCGGTCACGTCGTCGACGGCTTGGACGGTGCTGCCCTTGGCGCCCCCGACGGCGGCCCGCAGCGAGGCGTGGGTCGGCGCCTCGGGCACGTGCGCCGGGCGCAGCGAGTCGAACTCCTTGCGCAGCACCGGGACGACCTCCTCGCCGAGCAGGTCGAGCTGCTCCAGGACGGTCTTCAGCGGCAGGCCGGCATGGTCGATCAGGAAGAGCTGGCGCTGGTAGTCGCCGACGTACTCGCGGAAGCCGAGCGTCCGGTCGATGACCTGCTGCGGGCTGCCCACGGTCAGCGGCGTCTCCCGGCTGAACTCCTCCAGCGACGGGCCGTGCCCGTAGACCGGGGCGTTGTCGAAGTACGGCCGGAACTCGCGGACCGCGTCCTGGGAGTTCCTCCGCATGAACACCTGCCCGCCGAGGCCGACGATGGCCTGGTCGGCGGAGCCGTGGCCGTAGTGCGCGAAGCGCTGCCGGTAGAGGCCGATCATCCGCTGGGTGTGCTCCTTGGGCCAGAAGATGTGGTTGGCGAAGAAGCCGTCACCGTAGTACGCGGCCTGCTCGGCGATCTCGGGGCTGCGGATCGAGCCGTGCCAGACGAACGGCGGGACGCCGTCGAGCGGGCGCGGCGTCGAGGTGAACGACTGCAGCGGCGTACGGAACCGGCCCTTCCAGTCGACCACGTCCTCCCGCCACAGCCGGCGCAGCAGGTCGTAGTTCTCGATGGCGAGGGGAATGCCGTTGCGGATGTCCTGCCCGAACCACGGGTAGACCGGGCCGGTGTTGCCGCGGCCCATCATCAGGTCCACCCGGCCGTCGGCCAGGTGCTGGAGCATCGCGTAGTCCTCGGCGATCTTCACCGGGTCGTTGGTGGTGATCAACGTGGTCGAGGTGGACAGCAGGAGCCGCTCCGTGCGGGCCGCGATGTGGCCGAGCATGGTGGTGGGCGACGACGGCACGAACGGCGGGTTGTGGTGCTCGCCGGTCGCGAAGACGTCGAGCCCGACCTCCTCGGCCTTGAGCGCGATGGCCACCATGGCCTTGATCCGCTCATGCTCGGACGGCAGCCGCCCGTTGGTCGGGTCGACCGTGACGTCGCCGACGGTGAAGACTCCGAACTGCATGACCAGCTCCTCGCGTGACGTCCGGACCGCCGCGGCCCGGGATCGCACCGCACAACATATTTGACGAGTCAACTATTCCGTCTGGGCCTCGGCCCCGGGTGGCCCAGCTCACTGCCCGCGGCAGGTTACCTGACAGGAGATGTCAGCCTCCCCGGGACAGGATCACGGGCATGACCGGACGCGCGGAGGGCGGCTTCACCCTCGACAGCTGGCAGCAGGAAGCCTACGACGAGGCCGACGGGGCCGTGCTGGCCGAGGCCCGGATCACCAAGACCTTCACCGGCGGCCTCGCCGGCACCAGCACCACCCGGATCCTGATGTGCCAGGCGCAGGTCGAGACCAGCGCCGCGTACGCGGGGTTCGAGCGGTTCACCGGCGCGCTGGGCGGCCGCAAGGGCAGCTTCGTGCTGCACCACGACGCCACCGCGCACGCCGAGGAGGGGTCGACGCTTTCCTGGACGGTCGTGCCCGACTCGGGCACCGACGAGCTGCGAGGGCTGCGCGGCGACGGGCAGATCATCCGGGATGCGGACGGCGCCCACCGCTACCTGCTCGAGTACGAGCTGCCCTGAGCGGTGGCCCGGCCGCCCCCGCTACGTCTACTGGCCTCCGTACGGCGGCTGCGAGCCGGACGGCGGCTGCGGCGGGTACCCCTGGCCGGTCGACGGCGGGTACCCCGGACCCGGTGGCTGCCAACCGTGCGGGTGCGGCTGGCCGGGGTACGGCTGGCCCGGGTGCGGCTGCATGGGGTAGGGCTGGCCGGGATACGACGGCTGCCCGGCCTGCGGGGGCGCCGACGGGCGTTTCCGCCGCCGACTCACCACCAGCACGATCACCGTGGTGATCACGGCCAGCACGAGGAGCGGGCACACGACCCGGCCGAACACGTAGCCCACGTCGTACGCCGTCACCGCGTCCGCCTTCCTCGTCGCCGCAGCCGCCGACCCTAGCGGATCCCGGCGCGGCGCGCGGCCCCCGCGATCGGGGATCCGGACGGGCACTGCCGTCCGATCCGTCCGCCCCCGGCACCGGAGTCGGTTTGCCGATCCCCCCGCTCCGACGTTTCCTGGACCGGTGGACTACTCGTGGTTGCAGGCCCCCGCCGCCGAGGTGCCCGAGACGGCGCGCACGCTGCTGGGCTGGGAGATCTCGGCCGGCGGCGTCCGGGTCCGGCTGACCGAGGTCGAGGCGTACGCCGGGACGGGCGAGGATCCGGCCTCGCACGCGCACCGGGGGCCGACCCCCCGGACGAAGGTCATGTTCGGGCCGGCCGGGCACGCCTACACCTACTTCGTGTTCGGGATGCACTGGTGCCTGAACATCGTCTGCGGGCGGGACGGAGAGGCGGCCGCGGTGCTGCTGCGCGCGGGTGAGGTCGTCGAGGGGCTGGATCTGGCCCGCGCACGGCGCGGGGAGGTGCCCGACCGCGACCTGGCGCGGGGGCCGGCCCGGCTGGTGGTCGCGCTGGGGATCACCGCGGCGGCGAACGGCACGTCCATGGTCGACGGCACCGGTCCCCTGCTGCTGACGCCGCCGTCCCGGCTGGTCGTCCCGTCGGCCGTCTCCGCCGGCCCGCGGGTCGGCGTGGCCGCCGCGCACGACGTGCCCTGGCGCTTCTGGATCACCGACGATCCCACGGTGAGCACGTACCGCCGGCATGTGCCCCGCCGCAGGACGGCGGCGCCGGCCCACTGAGGTGGTGGCCGGTCAGTGACCGGCTCGGGCTGCCGGTCGCCGTGCCGAGCACGGCGCGGCGACGCTCCGTCGGGGAGCGGCGGTAGCGAGCACCTCGGGCTGGGCGCCCCGTCCCGGGCTGACGCCCTCGTCCGAACCGGGGCCGCGGCGTACGACGAGTTCTCAACGGAATGTTGACAAGGGACTGTTCAAAGAGGTCTGATGGACGACATGGTCACGCTGAACAACGACCCGTTCACCACTCCGGATGCTGCCCAGGCCCGCGCGCACCGCAACTACGCGGCGCTCATGCGGATCGCGGAACGGCACGCGGGCACCAACGCCCGGCGCCGGCGCTACGCCCACCCCGACGTCCCGGACGCGTACGAGGCGGCGACCCTGGTGATGGCCCTCGCGGGCGGGGCGGAGATGGAGCCGGGCGAGGAAGCGGTCGACCACGCCGACCTGATGGCCGCGCTGACCCTGATCCCGCACGTCCGCTCGGAGGTGGACACGCTGGAGGCCGGCCTGTTGCAGACGGCCCGTGGCCGGGGCATGACCTGGCAGGCGATCGCCTTCGGGCTGGGGCTGGGCAGCGCGCAGGCGGCCCGGCAGCGCTACGAGCGGCTGACCGTGCGCACCGGCACCGGCGACTGATCCGGCTACGCCCGCGCCGGCGCGGGCTGTCGGACCGGGGAGCGAAACTGTCCGGACGACCGGCACGGGAGGATGCGATGACCCGCGAGGAGATGCTGGCGTACTGCCTGGCGAAGCCCGGGGCCTGGCTGGACCGGCCCTGGGAGGGCGACGAGGTGGTCAAGGTGGGCAGCCGGATCTTCGCGTTCCTCGGCTCGCCCGACGGCGAGGCCCGGGTGGGGGTGAAGTGCGGCCCATCCCGGGAGGTGGCCGACGAGTGGCTGCACCGCTTCCCCGCCGACGCGCGCCCGTCCCCCTACATCGGCCGGTCCGGCTGGAACACGCTGCGGCTGGACGACGGCATCCCCGACGACGAACTGCTGGACGCGGTCGACGGGTCGTATGACGCGGTGGTGGCGAAGCTGCCCCGGCGCGAGCGGCCGACGGCCTGACGCTCTCCTCCGGACGCCCCTTTCGCGCGCATCGGCGAGGGGATGGCTCGTCGCGCCGACACCTGATCGAGTACAAGATGCTCGGCCTGGGCATGGCCGTCGCCGTCGTGGTCGACGCGACGGTGGTCCGCGGCGTGCTGTTGCCGGCCGCCCTCGCCCTGCTCGGCGAGCGGGCGTGGGGCCGTGCCCGACGAACCGTTCCCGAACGGGCCGACGCGGCCGGTCCGCTCGTCCCGGCCGGTTGAGCGGACGCCCGCCGGTGGCCGGTCGAACGGCCACCGGCGGGCGCCGGCGTGCATCAGCGACTCAGCGGGGCACGACCTGCTCGGCGGCCCAGTCCCGCCAGCCGGTCAGCTTGTCCGCGGCGGCGGCGAGCTGGTCGGCGACCGGCCCGGGGCCGGTGGAGCCGGGGGTGATCCGGGCGGCCAGGGCGGACCGCACCGAGAGCACGTCCCGCACCGACGGGTCCAGGTGCGGGCTGATCGCGGCGAGGTCGTCGTCGGAGACCTCGTCGAGGGCGCACTCCCGGGCCGCGCAGAGCGCCACCAGTTTGCCGGTGATCTCGTGCGCCTCGCGGAACGGCACGCCCCGGAGGACCAGCCAGTCCGCCACCTCGGTGGCGAGCGAGAAACCGGCCGGCGCGTCGGCTACCAGTCGGTCGGCGCGTACCGTCATCGTGGAGATCATCCCGGCAAGGGCCGGCAGGAGCAGCTCCAGGGTGTCGACCGCGTCGAAGGCCGGCTCCTTGTCCTCCTGCATGTCCCGGTCGTACGTCATCGGCAGGCCCTTGAGCATGGTGAGCACACTCATCAGCCCGCCGACGAGCCGGCCGGACTTGCCCCGGGCCAGCTCGGCGATGTCCGCGTTCTTCTTCTGGGGCATGATCGACGACCCGGTGGCGAAGGAATCGTCCAGCTCCACCCAGCCGAACTGCTGCGAGGTCCAGAGCACCACCTCCTCGCCGAGGCGGGACAGGTGCACGCCGATCATCGCGGTCACGAAGAGGAACTCGGCGACGAAGTCCCGGTCGGCGACCGCGTCCATCGAGTTGGCGAAGGACGTCCGGAAGCCCAGCTCCTTGGCCACCACCACCGGGTCCAGCGGCAGGCCGGAGCCGGCGAGCGCGCCCGCGCCGAGCGGGCTGATCGCCGTCCGGTGGTCCCAGTCGCGCAGCCGCTCCAGGTCGCGCAGCAGCGGGTGCACGTGGGCGAGCAGCCAGTGCCCGAAGGTGACCGGCTGGGCGTGCTGGAGGTGGGTCATGCCGGGAGCGGCGGTGTCGACGTGCCGCCCGGCCTGCTCGACCAGGGCCTCGGCCAGCTCGACCAGCCGGGCGGCCACCCCACGGGCGTGGTCGCGCAGGTAGAGCCGCAGGTCGGTGGCGACCTGGTCATTGCGGGACCGGCCGGCGCGCAGCTTGCCGCCGAGGCTGCCGAGCCGCTCCAGCATGCCGCGCTCCAGCGCGGTGTGCACATCCTCGTCGTCGACCGTGGGGCGGAACGCCCCGGAGGCGCAGGCGGCCTCCAGGTCGTCCAGCGCGGCCAGCATCTTCCCCAGTTCCTCGGGGTCGAGCAGGCCGGCGCCGGCCAGCACCCGGGCGTGCGCGCGGGAGCCGGCGATGTCGTACGGGGCGAGGCGCCAGTCGAACTGGACGCTCACCGACAGCCGGGCCAGGGCCTCGGAGGGGCCGCCGGCGAACCTCCCTCCCCAGAGGCTCGTCCGGTTGGCGGCGGCGCTGTTCTCGGTCAGGTTCTTGTCGTCCACCCCACCCATTGTGCTGTTCACGATCAGGCGCCACCCAACCGGGAGTCCCGCGCGGCGGCCATCTTGCTGGGCAGGCCCCACAGCTGCACGAAGCCCTTGGCGAGGGACTGGTCGAAGGTGTCGCCGGTGTCGTAGGTGGCCATGCCGAAGTCGTAGAGGCTGGCCTCCGAGCGCCGGCCGGTGACCACGGCCCGGCCGCCGTGCAGGGTGAGCCGCACCTCGCCGGAGACGTGCCGCTGGGCGTCGTCGATGAACGCGTCCAGGGAGTTCTTCAGCGGCGAGAACCAGAGGCCGTCGTAGACCAGCTCGCCCCAGCGCTGGTCGACACCGCGCTTGAACCGGGCCAGGTCCCGCTCGATGGTGACCGCCTCCAGCTCCTGGTGGGCGGTGATCAGCGCGATCGCGCCGGGCGCCTCGTACACCTCGCGGCTCTTGATGCCGACGAGCCGGTCCTCGACCATGTCGAGCCGGCCCACGCCCTGGGCGCCGGCCCGCCGGTTCAGCTCCAGGATCGCCTGGTACGGAGTGACCGTCTCGCCGTCGACGGCGACCGGTACGCCGGCGTCGAAGGTGATGACCACCTCGTCGGCGTCCCGCTCCTGGGCCGGGTCGGCGGTGTAGGAGTAGAGGTCCTCGATCGGTCCGTTCCAGATGTCCTCGAGGAAGCCGGTCTCGACGGCGCGGCCCCACAGGTTCTGATCGATCGAGTACGGCGACTTGGCCGAGACGTCGATCGGCAGACCCTTCTCCTCGGCGAAGGCGATCGCCTTGTCCCGGGTCCAGGCGAAGTCCCGGGCCGGCGCGATGATCTTCAGATCGGGCGCGAGGGCGCCCAGGCCGACCTCGAACCGGACCTGGTCGTTGCCCTTGCCGGTGCAGCCGTGCGACACGATGGTGCCGCCGTACTTCTTGGCGGCGGTCACCAGGTGCTTGACGATCAGCGGCCGGGACAGCGCGGAGACCAGCGGATAGCGGTCCATGTAGAGGGCGTTGGCCCGGATGGCCGGCAGGCAGTACTCGGCGGCGAACTCGTCGCGTGCGTCGACCACCTCGGACTCGACGGCGCCGCAGTCCAGCGCGCGCTGCCGGATGACGTTCACGTCCTCGCCGCCCTGGCCGAGGTCGACCGCGACCGCGATCACCTCGGCGCCGGTCTGCTCGGCCAGGTACGGAATTGCGACGGAGGTGTCGAGACCTCCGGAGTACGCCAGGACGACCCGCTCGGTCATGGTGTGGTGCTCCCTTCAACGTTCTCTTCCCGGCGGGCCCACGCGGCGAGCTTGTCGCCCAACGCGGCGCCGCCGTCGGCCTCGCGGGCCACGACGAGGATGGTGTCGTCGCCGGCGATGGTGCCGACGATCTCGGACAGGCCCGCCCGGTCCAACGCGCTGGCCAGGTAGTGGGCTGCGCCCGGCGGGGTGCGCAGCACGGCGATGTTGCCGCTGGAGTCGACCCCGTTGAGCAGCTCGCGCAGCAGCCGCACGAGCCGGGCCGGGGCGGCCTCGGCCTCGCGCAGCGGCCGGTGGCCGTCTTCGGGGATCAGGTAGACGCCCCGCCCGTCGCCGCCGCGCGCGGTGACCGCCCCGAGCTCCTTGAGGTCGCGGGAGAGGGTGGCCTGGGTGACCTGGATGCCGTCACCGGCGAGCAGGTCGGCCAGCTCGGTCTGCGAGTGGATGGACTGGTCGCGGATCAGCTCGACGATGCGGGCGTGCCGTGCGGCGCGGGTCAGCGGGGCGGTCATGAGGTGGATGCCTCCAGGAGAAACGTCAACAGCGCCTTCTGGGCGTGCAGCCGATTCTCCGCCTGGTCGAAGACGGCGCTGTGCGGCCCGTCGAGCACCTCGTCGGTGATCTCCTCGCCCCGGTGGGCGGGCAGGCAGTGCAGGACGATCACGTCGGCGGCGGCGTGGCCGAGCAGCGCGTCGTTGACCTGGTACGGCAGGAACGGGGTGATCCGGTCGAGGCCGTCGGACTCCTGGCCCATCGAGGTCCAGGTGTCGGTGGCGACCACGTCGGCCGCGCGGGCCGCCTCGACCGGGTCGGTGAGCACCCGGACCGAGCCACCGGTGCCGGCGGCGATCTTCTCGGCCCGGGCGACGATCTCCGGGTCGGGCTGGAAGCCGACCGGCCCGGCGATCCGCACGTGCATCCCGGCGGTCGCCCCAGCCAGCAGGTACGAGTGCGCCATGTTGTTCCCCGCGTCGCCCACGTACGCCAGGGTGCGCCCGGCGGTGGCGCCGAACCGCTCCCGCACGGTCAGCAGGTCCGCCAGCAGCTGGCACGGGTGGTACGTGTCGGTGAGCGCGTTGACCACCGGCACGGTGGCGTGCGAGGCGACCTCGGCGATCCGATCGTCGCCGTGGGTGCGCAGCACGATCGCCGCGACGTAGCGGGAGAGCACCCGGCCGGCGTCGGCCAGGCTCTCGCCCCGCCCGAAGTGGGTGACCTGGGTGTCCACCACGAGCGGGTGGCCACCCAGTTCGGCGATGCCGGCGTCGAACGAGATGCGGGTGCGCAGGCTCTGCTTGTCGAAGAGCACCGCCACCGACTTCGGCCCGGCCAGGGGCTTCTGGGCGAACCGGTCGGCCTTCATCCGGGCGGCGAGGTCGAGCACGGCGGACTGCTCGGCGGCCGACAGGTCGTCGTCGCGCAGGAAGTGCCGGATCATGCGGGGGCCTCCGTCGTGGTCGGGCTCGTCGCTGCCGCGGCGGGCAGCGCGGCGTCGAGGGCTGCGGGGAGGGCGGCCAGGAAGGCGTCGACCTGCTCGGCGCTGAGGATCAGCGGCGGGGCGAGCCGGACCACGCCGGGCTGCACCGGGTTGACCAGGAAGCCCGCCCCGCGCAGCGCGGTCGCCACCGTGCCGGAGACCGGCTGGTCGAGCACGACGCCGAGCAGCAGGCCGGCACCGCGTACCTCGGCGACCAGCGGGTGGCCGAGCGCCTCGATCCCGCGCCGCAGCCGCTCCCCGATCCGCTTGACGTGGTCGAGCAGCCCCTCGTTGGCGATGGTGGCGACCACCGCGAGGGCGGCGGCGCAGCTGACCGGGTTGCCGCCGAAGGTGGTGCCGTGCGAGCCGGGGGCGAGCAGCTCGGCCGCCCGCCCGAAGGCCAGGCAGGCGCCGATGGGCAGGCCGCCGCCGAGCCCCTTGGCCAGGGTGACGACGTCCGGCTCGACGCCCTCGGCCTGGTGGGCGAACCAGTGGCCGGTCCGGCCGACACCGGTCTGCACCTCGTCGAGCACCAGCAGGGCGCCGTGCGCGGCGGTGATCCGTCGGGCCTCGGCGAGGTAGCCGGGCGGCGGGACGACGATGCCGTTCTCCCCCTGGATCGGTTCGAGGATCACCATGGCGGTGGCGTCGGTGACCGCCTCCGCCAGGGCGGCGGCGTCGCCGTACCCGACGTGGGTGACGTCGCCGGGCAGCGGGCGGAACGGGTCGGCCTTGGCCGGCTGGCCGGTGAGCGCCAACGCGCCCATGGTCCGGCCGTGGAAGCCGCCCCGGGTGGCGACGACGTGGGTGCGCCCGGTGAGCCGGGAGAGCTTGAAGGCCGCCTCGTTGGCCTCGGCACCGGAGTTGGCGAAGAAGACCCGGCCGGGCCGGCCGGCCAGCGCCAGCAGCAGCTCGGCGAGGGCCACCGGCGGTTCGGCGACGAACAGGTTGGAGACGTGCCCGAGGGTGGCGACCTGCTTGGCGACGGCGGCCACCACGGCCGGGTGGGCGTGGCCGAGGGCGTTGACCGCGATACCGCCGAGCAGGTCGACGTACTCCCGGCCGGCCTCGTCGACCACGACGGCGCCGGCGCCGGCGACGAGCGCGAGCGGCGGGGTGCCGTAGTTGTCCATCATGGCCGCGCCCCAGCGCTCCACCAGCGTGCTCATGACGCGATCACCATCGTTCCGAACCCTTCCGAGGTGAAGACCTCGAGCAGCGTGGAGTGGGCGACCCGGCCGTCGACGACGTGCGCGGCGGGCACTCCCCCGCGCACCGCCCGCAGGCAGGCCTCCATCTTCGGGACCATCCCCGATTCCAGGGACGGCAGCAGCTTCGCCAGGTCGTCGGTGGTGATCTCGCTGACCAGGCTGGACGTGTCGGGCCAGTCCGCGTAGAGGCCGGCGACGTCGGTGAGCACGACCAGCTTGCGCGCCTCCAGGGCGACCGCGAGCGCCGCGGCGGCGGTGTCCGCGTTGAGGTTGTGCAGCACCCCGTCGGCGTCCGGCGCCACGGTCGAGATGACCGGGATCCGGCCGGCCGCGATGAGGTCGGCCACCGCGGAGACGTCCACCGACTCCACGTCGCCGACCTGCCCGACGTCGACCGGCTCCCCGTCCACGTACGCCGGCCGGCGCACCGCGGTGAACAGGCCGGCGTCCTCGCCGGAGAGGCCGACCGCGAACGGGCCGTGGGCGTTGATCAGGCCGACCAGATCCCGGCCGACCTGGCCGACGAGAACCATCCGGACGACGTCCATCGCCTCCGGGGTGGTGACCCGCAGGCCGCCCTTGAACTCGCTGGCGATGCCGAGCCGGCCCAGCATGGCGGAGATCTGCGGCCCGCCGCCGTGCACGACGACCGGCTTGAGGCCGGCGTACCGGAGGAAGACCATGTCGGCGGCGAAGGCCCGCTGCAGCTCGGGGTCGACCATGGCGTTGCCGCCGTACTTGACCACGACGGTGGCGCCGGAGAAGCGGGCCAGCCAGGGCAGGGCCTCGATCAGCGTCTCGGCCTTGGCCTGGGCCCGGGTGAGGTCGGCGGTGAGGCTCATGTCGAGTACGCCGAGTTCTCGTGCACGTACGCGTGCGACAGGTCGTTGGTCCAGATCGTCGCCACCTCGTCGCCGGCGTGCAGGTCGATCCGGATGGTCACGTCCCGGCCGGTGAGATCCACCTTGGACCGGTCCTCGGCGGCGGCCCCGCCCCGGCACACCCAGACCCCGTTGACCGCGACGTCCACGCCGTCGGGCTCGAACGCGGCGGCGGTGGTGCCGACGGCGGCGAGGATCCGCCCCCAGTTCGGGTCGTTGCCGAACAGCGCGGTCTTGACCAGGTTGTTCCGGGCCACCGAACGGCCCACCTCGACCGCGTCGTCCTCGTTCGCCGCGCCGGCCACGTCGATGGCGATCTGCTTGGTGGCGCCCTCGGCGTCGGCGATGAGCTGCTGGGCCAGGTCGTGGCAGGCGGCGGTGACCGCGGCGGTCAGCTCCGCCTCGGTGGGCTCGATCCCGGACGCGCCGCTGGCCAGCAGCAGCACCGTGTCGTTGGTGGACATGCAGCCGTCGGAGTCGACCCGGTCGAAGGTGACCCGGGTGGCGGCGCGTAGCGCGGCGTCCAGGGTCTCCGTCCCGGCCACCGCGTCGGTGGTCAGCACGCAGAGCATGGTGGCCATCGCCGGGGCGAGCATGCCGGCGCCCTTGGCCATCCCGCCGACGGTCCAGCCGCTGCCCTGGGCGACAGTGGTCTTGGGCCGGGTGTCCGTGGTCATGATCGCCTCGGCGGCCGGCCGGCCACCGTCCCGGGACAGGCCGCGGACGGCGGCCCGCACCCCGGGCAGCAGTTTGTCCATGGGGAGGCGTTCGCCGATCAGGCCGGTGGAGCAGACCGCGACCTCGCCGGCGCCGATCATCAGCCGGGCGCTGCTCCCGGTGAGCACCGCGGCGGTGTGCTCGGCGGTGGCGTGGGTGTCCTGGAAGCCGGCCGGGCCGGTGCAGGCGTTCGCGCCGCCGGAGTTGAGCACCACGGCGCGGACCACGCCGCCGCGCACGACCTGCTGGGTCCAGAGCACCGGGGCGGCCTTGACCCGGTTGGCGGTGAAGACGCCGGCGATCCCGGCGTCGGGGCCGTCGTTGACGACCAGGGCGACGTCGCCGGCGCCGCTGGCCTTGAGCCCGGCGGCCACGCCGGCCGCCCGGAAGCCCCGGGGGGTGGTCACGGTCACGGCGCTACTCCAAAGACAGGAAGGCCGATGGTCTCGGGGAGGTCGAACATGAGGTTGGCGTTCTGCACGGCCTGGCCGGCCGCGCCCTTGCCCAGGTTATCGATGGCGCTGACCACGATCACCCGGCCGGAGTCGACGTCGACGGTGGCCTGGAGGTGGCAGGAGTTCGAGCCGACCGTGGCGGCGGTGTGCGGCCACGCCCCCTCGGGCAGCACGTGCACGAAGGGCGCGTCCGCGTACGCGGCGGCGAGCACCTCGCGCGGGTCGGCGTCACCGGTCGGCACGGCGGTGACGGTGGCGAGGATGCCGCGCGGCATGGGGGCGAGCACCGGGGTGAAGGAGAGGCTGGTCGCCCCGGTGGCCTGCTTGATCTCCGGCACGTGCTGGTGCGCGCCGACCTTGTAGGGCGACAGATCGCCCATGACCTCGCTGCCGAGCAGGTGGGCCTTGGCGGCCCGGCCGGCGCCGGAGGTGCCGGAGGCGGCGACCACCACCACGTCGGTGGGGAACACTGCGCCGGCGGCGATCAGCGGGGCGAGCGCCAGGGTGGTGGCGACCGCGTAGCAGCCGGTGCTGGCCACCCGGGTGGCGGCCGCGACGGCGGCGCGCTGGCCGGGCAGCTCGGGCAGGCCGTAGGTCCAGGCGCCGGCGTGGTCGCCGCCGTAGTAGCGGGCCCAGGCGTCCGCGTCCCGCAGCCGGTGGTCGGCGCCGAGGTCGACCACCTTGACCGTGGTGGGGAGGGTCGCGGCGAGGGCCGCCGACTGGCCGTGCGGCAGCGCCAGGAAGACCAGGTCCGCGTCGGCCAGGGCGGTCGGGTCGGTCGCCCCGAACACCAGGTCCAGCCCGGCGAGCTGCGGGTGTACGGCGGTGACGGGCTGGCCGGCCGAGGAGTGGGCGGTGGCGGCCACGAGGTCGAACTCGGGGTGCTGGGCGAGCAGGCGCAGCAGCTCGCCACCGGCGTACCCACTCGCCCCGGCGACCGCAACTCGGATGCCCATACTCACCTCCGTATGACTATGCAGCCAAGACTACCGGCCTCCGCCGGCCCCTGCAAGGTCATGCAGTCGAGTGCATAGACATGAGGAGGTGATCGCCGTCACGACAACGGCCCGTGCCGCAGCACGCAGCACGGGCCGTTGCCCCGTTGGACGGGGACCCCTCCGCTATCGGAGACGCGGCGAAGGGGCCCTTCCCTTACCTCTCAGGCGCCGCGGAGGGTGGCGCCGAACCGCTGCGCCGCGAGCGCGACCGCCGCGTCCCGCGCCGCCACCGCCTCCTCGACGGTCAGCGTCCGGTCCGGCGCCCGGAAGGTCAGCTTGTACGCCAGCGACTTCCGGCCCACGCCGAGCTGCTCCGAGGCGTACACGTCGAAGAGCCGGACGCCCTCGAGCAGCTCGCCGGCCCCCTCGACCAGCGCCCGCTCCACCTCGGCGGCCGGGACCGACTCGTCCAGCACCAGCGCCACGTCGATCAGCGCGGGCGGGAACGTGGAGATGGCCGGCCCGGACACCAGCGGCGCGGCGGGCAGCGCGTCCAGGTCCACCTCCATGACACTGGTCCGGCGGGGCAGCTCCAGCGTCGCCACCACCACCGGGTGCAGCTCGCCCGCGTAGCCGACCGTGGTGTCGTCCACCCGCAGCTCGGCGCAGCGGCCGGGGTGCCAGGGGGCGTGCTGCGCGGCCCGGACGGTGACCCGGTCGGCGGGGATGCCGGCGGCGGCCAGCACCAAACGGCCGGCCTCGACGGCGTCCGCCCAACCGGCCGCCCGGCCCGCACCCCACCAGCCGGCTGGCTCCATCTCGCCGGCGATCGCCACGGCGACGTGCCGCGGCTGGTCCGGCACCACCGCGTCGGCGGCGGCGAACTCCTCGTCGGTGGGGCGCCGGTCCACGCCCATCGCCGGCGGGCTGCCGGCGCCTGGACGCGGGTGGAAGACCGTCCCGATCTCGTAGATCGCCACGTCGCGCTGGCCCCGGCCGACGTTGCGCTTGAGGATGCCGAGCAGCGGGCCGAGCAGCGTGGTGCGCAGCAGCGGCTCCTCCTCGGACAGCGGGTTGGCCACCCGGACCGCCGGCCGGCGCGGGTCGTCGGCGGGCAGGCCGAGCTGGTCCGCGAGGTCGCCGGAGACGAACGGGTGGGCGAGGACCTCGACGTACCCGCGCTCGGCGAGCGACCGGGCGACCGCCCGGCGGCGCACCTGCTGCCAGGTGAGGCCGCGGCCGGCCGGCGCGGTGGGCAGCTCCGACGGCACCCGGTCGTACCCGTCGAGGCGGACCACCTCCTCGACCAGGTCGGCCGGGTCGGTCAGGTCGGGCCGCCAGCTCGGCGGGGTCACGCTGAGCACGTGCCCGCCACCGGCGGCGGCGACCCCGACTTCACCCGGGTCCTCGCCGAGCCGGTCGGCGCCCCGGCTGACCGTGCAGCCGACCTGCTCCAGCAGCTCGACCACCCGCTCCGGCGGGTAGACCACCCCGATCCGGCGCGACGGCAGGTCCGCCGGCAGGGCGACCGGGGTACGCGGCCGGACGTGGTCGAGGTCGAGGATCTCGTCGCCGACCGTGCCGCCGCCGTGCTCGGTGAGCAGCCGTACCGCCTTCTCCAGCGCGACCAGCGGAAGGGCCGGGTCGACACCCCGTTCCCAACGCTTGGCCGCCTCGCTGAACAGCTTGTGCCGGCGGGCGGTGCGGCCCACCATCGCCGGGTCCCAGTGCGCCGCCTCGAACAGCACGTCGGTGGTGGAGGCGACCACCTCGCTGGTCTCGCCGCCCATCACCGCGGCGAGCGAGATCGGCCCGGTGTCGTCGCAGATCACCATGTCCTCGGCGACCAGGGTGCGGGTGACGCCGTCCAGGGTGGTCAGCCGCTCCCCCGGCTCGGCCCGGCGGACCACCAGCGACCCGCTGATCCGATCGGCGTCGAAGGCGTGCATCGGCTGGCCGAGTTCGAGCATCAGGTAGTTGGTGATGTCGACCGGCAGCGAGATGCTGCGGATGCCAGCCACGGTGAGCCGTCGGGCCATCCAGCCGGGGGTCTGCGCGGTCGGGTCGACGCCGCGCACCATCCGGGCGGCGAACCGGTCGCAGCCGACGGTGTCCCGCACCTGCACCGGGTACGCCGGCTCGGCGGTGGCACCGGGCGCCGGGGTGTCGGCCGGGTCGCGGAACGGCACGCCGAGGGCGAGCGACAGCTCCCGGGCGATGCCGCGCACGCTGAGCGCGTAGCCGCGGTCCGGGGTGATCTCCATCTCGACCACGACGTCGTCGAGGCCGACCACCGGGCGGGCGTCGTCGCCGGGCTTGGCCGGAGTGTCCTCGGGCAGCACGATGATGCCCGAGTGGTCGTCGCCCAGGCCCAGCTCCTTGGCGGAGCAGATCATGCCGTTGGAGTTGCGCCCGTACGTCTTACGCGCGCCGATGGCGAAGTTCCCGGGCAGCACGCCGCCGGGGAGGATCACCACCACCCGGTCGCCCGGGGCGAAGTTGCGCGCCCCGCAGACGATCTCCTGCGGCTCGCCGGTGCCGTTGGCGGCCCCGACGTCCACCCGGCAGAACCGGATCGGCTTCTTGAAACCGGTCAGTTCCTCGATCTCCAGGACCTCACCGACCACCAGCGGACCGGTGACGGTCTCCCGCAGGTCCACGATCGACTCGACCTCGATGCCGAGGTCGACCAGCGCCTGCTCCAGGTCGCCGGCGGGCAGGTCGGCGGGGAGGTCGACATACTCCCGCAGCCAACTGACAGAAACTCGCATGACTGTTAAACCACCGTCTCCGTAACTCGTGCCCGCACCGTCTAGACGCCGAACGCGCGGGTGAACCGCACGTCGCCCTCGGCCATGTCCCGCATGTCACTGACCCCGTGGCGGAACATCACGGTCCGGTCGATGCCCATGCCGAACGCGAATCCGGAGTAGACCTCCGGGTCGATGCCGCAGGCGCGCAGCACCCGCGGGTTGACCATGCCGCAGCCGCCCCACTCGACCCACTGCGGACCGTTCCGGTGCTCCGGGAACCAGACGTCGAACTCGGCCGACGGCTCGGTGAACGGGAAGTAGTGCGGCCGGAACCGGGTCTTCGCGCCCTCGCCGAACATGGCCCGGGCGAAGTGGTCGAGCGTGCCGCGCAGGTGCGCCATGGTGATGCCCCTGTCCACCACCAGGCCCTCGACCTGGTGGAAGACCGGGGCGTGGGTGGCGTCCAACTCGTCGGTGCGGTAGACCCGGCCGGGCACCACGACGTAGATCGGCGGCTTGCGGGTGAGCATGGTGCGCGCCTGCACCGGCGAGGTGTGGGTGCGCAGGACCAGGCCCGACCCCTCCGCACCCCCTGGCGGGGCGATGTGGAAGGTGTCCATCAGGCCGCGCGCCGGGTGGTCGGCGGGGATGTTCAGCGCGTCGAAGTTGGTCCACTCCAGCTCGACCTCGGGCCCCTCGGCCACCTCATAGCCCATCCCGATGAACAGATCGCTGATCTGCTCCATCAGGGTGCTCAGCGGGTGGCGGGCACCGCGCGGCCGACGGCCGTACGGCAGGGTCACGTCGACCCGCTCCTCGACCAGCACCCGCTCGGCCCGCTCCTGCTCCAGGATCTCCTGCCGGGCGGCGTACGCGGTCTCGATGGCGCGGCGGGCCTCATTGACCCGCTTGCCGGCGTCGGACTTGGCGGCCGGCGGCAGCGCGCCGATCTCCCGGCGGGCGAGCGAGACCGGGGCGCGGTCGCCGAGGTGCGCGGGGCGCAGCGCGGCCAGCGCGTCCGGGTCGGCGGCGGCGGCGAACGCCTTCTCGGCGTCGGCCACGGCCCCGGCCAGGGCGTCCGGGTCGAGCAGGGCGACCTGCTTCGGGTCGTACGGATCGTTGCGGTAGCTCATGGTGAACGGGCACTCCCTCACGGCGGCGCCGGCCCTCACGGGCGGCTAGGCGAGTCTACGGACGCGCGGCTTCGCCGCAGCCCGCCGGTGGGAGGTACGCAGGGGGAAGGGTCAGGCCCGCCGCCCGCCGACACCGGCGGGCTGGCTAAACGAACGCCGTGGCGCGTTCATCATCCGGCTGACTCCCCTGCTCTGTCGCCCGCGCGACCCGTCGGTCGGCGCAGTGCTCTCGCTGAAGCGTACAGGCAGACGGCCGCGGCCGCAGCCAGGTTCAGGCTCTCGGCGCGCCCGTGCAGCGGCACCCGCACCCGGGCGTCGGCCGCCGCGGTCAGCTCCTCGGGCAGGCCGTGCGCCTCCGAGCCGAAGAGCCAGGCGGTGGGGGTGGCGAGCCGGCCGGCGTCGGCCAGGTCGTCCAGGTCGCTGTCGCCGTACCCGGTCGTCGCGAGGACGGTGAGCCCGGCGGTCCGCAGCGCGTCGACCACCCCCAGGGGGTCGGCGGCGCGGACCACGTCGACGTGGAAGAGGCTGCCGGCGGAGGCCCGCACGCACTTGCCGTTGTACGGGTCGACCGCGTCGCCGGCGAAGATCACCGCGCCCGCGCCGGCCGCGTCGGCGGTGCGTAGCACGGTGCCGGCGTTGCCCGGGTCGCGGATCTCGGCGAGCACCGCCACCAGCCGCGGCCCGCGCGCGAGGGCCGCCTCCAGGGGCACGTCGAGGTGCCGGCAGACGGCGACCAGGCCCTGCGGGGCGACCGTCTCGGTGAGCGCGGCGAGGGCCTCGTCGGTGACCTCGGAGACCGGGACCTCGGTCCGGGCGGCCGCGGCGGCCAGCTCCGCGTACCGGTCGAGGGCGGCCGGGGTGCCGAAGAGCTCGACCACCGTGCCGGCGCGCGCCAGGGCCTCGCGGACGGCCTGCGGCCCCTCGGCCAGGAACCGGCCGGTGTTGTCGCGGTCCCGGCGGCGCTGCAGCCGGCGGGCCGCGACGACCCTCGGGGTACGCGAGCTGAACGGGCCGGAGACAGCGTCGAGGCGCCTCCCGCGCGATGGTGACTGCATGGGAGACGCCTCGATCTGCTGGTACGGGTGGATCAGGCGGCCTGGGCCGCGGCGCCACCGGTGCCCTCGGCCGCCACGGCGGCGCGGGCCAGCTCGACGATCGCGGCGAACGCCGCGGCGTCGTTGACGGCCAGGTCGGCCAGGATCTTGCGGTCGACCTCGATGCCGGCCAGGCGCAGGCCCTGGATCAGCCGGTTGTAGGTCAGGCCGTTGGCCCGGGCGCCGGCGTTGATCCGCTGGATCCAGAGCTGCCGGAAGTCGCCCTTGCGGTCGCGACGGTCCCGGTAGGCGTACTGCATCGAGTGCAGCACCTGCTCCTTGGCCTTGCGGTACAGCCGGGAGCGCTGACCGCGGTAACCGCTCGCGGTCTCCAGCAGGGTACGACGCTTCTTCTGGGCGTTCACAGCCCGCTTGACGCGTGCCATCTCAACTCCTTCTTCGGTTCAGGTGGCGCGCGTCAGCGGCCGAGCAGCTTCTTGATTCGCTTGACGTCGGCCTTGGCCAGCTCGACGGTGCCGGTCAGCCGGCGGGTGTGGGTGGAGGGCTTCTTCTCCAGCTTGTGGCGGAGGCCGGCCTGCTGGGCAACGATCTTGCCCTTGCCGGTCACCTTGACCCGCTTGCCCGTACCCGTGTGGCTCTTCATCTTCGGCATGTGGAACGTCTCTCCCCTGTTACTGGCCGCTGGTGTCTGCGGTCGTGCCGGTCTCACCGGCTGCTGCGGTCTCGCCGGCCTCCGGGGCGCCTTCCGCGGCCCGTTCCCGGGGTCCGCCCCGGGTGGCCGTCGCGGCGACCGCGGCGGCCTTCGTGGCGCGGTGCGGCGCAAGCACCATGATCATGTTTCGGCCGTCCTGCTTCGGGGCGGCCTCGACGTACCCCAGCTCCGAGATCTCGGACTCGAGCCGACGCAGGAGCCGGTAACCCAGCTCCGGGCGGCTCTGCTCGCGACCGCGGAACATGATCGTCACCTTGACCTTGTCGCCGGCCTTGAGGAACCGCACCACGTGACCCTTCTTGGTCTCGTAGTCGTGCGGGTCGATCTTCGGCCGGAGCTTCATCTCCTTGATGACGGTCTGCTGCTGGTTACGCCGCGCTTCGCGCGCCTTCAGTGCGCTCTCGTACTTGAACTTGCCGAAGTCCATGAGCTTGCACACCGGCGGGCGCGCCATCGGCGCAACCTCGACCAGGTCCAGGTCGACGTCCGCGGCCAGCTGAAGGGCGCGCTCCAGCGGGACGATGCCCACCTGCTCACCCTCAGGGCCGACCAGTCGGACCTCACGTGCCCGGATCTGCTCGTTCACGCGTGGTTCGACGCTGATGGGGCCTCCTCGAGTCGAGTCTCCTACGGTGCCGACTCCGCGGGCTCCCGGTCGGGAGCCGACCCGGAAAGCAGAAGGCCCCGGCGCACGCCAGGGCCCACTCGACCGGTCGGCACGACCATATGATCGCGCATCCGGAGCCGGGACATGCCCGGAACCGGGGACCGGACCCGGCCACCTACGGGGGCGACTCGGGTGGGAGCAGGCGCTCCGCTTCAGGACCGCCCACACGTCAGCGACGGGGGCAGTCTGGTCGACTCAGCAACACTACACCCCCACCCCACCCACCCCCAAACCGCCCCCGCGCGCGCCCGGCCCCGGGAGATTTCAAGATCCGCGCACCCTCCCCGGAAGTGCTGCCTCCCGGCACGGGGAGACAGCATCGTCCCCGAAGTCGCGTGGATCTCGGGTGGCCCCGGAGGGGGGGTCAGTGGGAGGTGGGGTGGCCGGCGGCGCGGGTGGCCAGGTGGGCCTGGTGGAGGCGGCGCAGGGCGCGCACGGCGTCCACCGCGTGCTCCTTGTCGGCGGCCTGGAGCGCGACCATCGGCAGCAGGTCGTCGTCGTGCAGCTCCAGGCTGGCCCACGGGGCGCCCCGGTCGAACCGGACCCCGCGGATCACCTCCCAGGGCAGCTCGTACGAGCCGATCACGTTGCGGACCCGGACACCCCGGGCGTCGGCCACCACCCGGGGGCGGGTGAAGAGCAGGATGCCGAGGGCGCCGAAGAGACCCAGCCCGACCATGGCGAGCTGGTCGCCGCGCTGGAACGTGCCGTAACCGTCGCCGAGGGAACCGGTCAGCGAGGTCGCCACCGCGCTGAACACCACCACCAGGGCGACGGCCGACACCCAGCAGACCACCCGGATCCGGCGCGGTCGCACGGTCACCACGGAATCGCTCTCGCTCACGAGACCAGTTTGCCACCCGGCGCCGGCGTGGCTTCCGGCGCCACACGGATCGGCACCGGTCGGCGTACGCCGGCCACCAGTACGGCGAGCAGGGTGAGCGCCGCGCCGGCCAGCACCGGGAGCCGGACCCCGGCGCCCCCGGGCAGCACCGTGTCCAGCAGCAGCGCCCCGGCGAGCTGCCCGGCGACCAGCGCCAGACCGGTGCGCAGCACCCCGGCGGCGCGGACCCCGACCAGCAGCGCGAGCACGATGCCGACGCCGAACAGGCCGCCGACGTAGAGCCACCACTGGGCGGGCCAGCTGGGGCGGGTGACCAGCACGCCGGCCAGCGCCGCCACGACGGCGATCGCCGAGGTGCTGACCGCGAAGTTCACCGCGAGCCCGGCGGCCGGGCCGACGGCCGCGGCCACCCGCCCGTTGAGCGCGGACTGCAGCGCCACGGCCAGGCCGCCGACGACCGAGAGCAGCACCAGACCCACCGCCAGGTCGCCGACCGGCCGGCCGAGCTGGGCCAGGGTCACCGCGACGGTCCCGAGCAGGGCCCCGGCGATCCGCGGCCCGGTGAGCGGCAGCCGACCCGTGGCGGCCAGGCCGGCCCGGTCGACGGCCAGCCCGCCAAGGCTGCCCCCGGCCACCTGGGCGATCGTGAAGATCGCCACCCCCAGCGCCGGCACGACGAACGGGCCGATCACCACGATCGCCGCCCCGCCCAGCCCGCCGAGGTAGGCCCACCAGGGCAGGCCGGAGCGGCGCAAACCGGCGAGCCCGGCGCGCATCGACGGCACGGCGACCAGCCCGAGCAGGACGATCAGACAGCCGCCGAGGTTGTTGACCACCGCGCCGACGATCGGGTCGCCGGCCCGCTCCCCCAGCTCGGCGTTGACCACTCCCTGCGCGGCCGAGGCCACCCCGCCGAGGACCACGACGGTCAGGGCAGCCGGGACCGGCAGCGGCCTCACAGCCGGCAGGCGTGGATGTTGGTGACCAGGATGGCCCGGGCGCCCAGCTCGTAGAGCTCGTCCATGATCCGGTGCACGTCGTCGCGCAGGACCATGGCCTGCACGGCGACCCAGCCCTCCCGGTGCAGCGGGGAGACGGTCGGTGACTCGATGCCCGGGGTGAGCGAGCTGGCCCGGTCCAGCAGCCCGGCCGGCACGTCGTAGGCGAGCATCACGTAGCGGCGGGCGACCAGCACGCCGTGCAGCCGGCGCAGCAGCTGCTCCTGCTGGGTGCAGCCGGCCGCGCCGACCCGGCGGACCAGCACCGCCGAGGAGCGCAGCAGCGGCTCACCGAAGACCACCAGGCCGGCCTGGCGCAGGGTGGCGCCGGTCTCCACCACGTCGGCGACCACGTCCGCGACGCCGAGGCGGATGGCGTTCTCCACCGCGCCGTCCAGCCGGATCACCTCGGCCTTGACGCCCAGCTCGGCCAGGTGCCGCTCGACCAGTCCCGGGTACGCGGTGGCGATCCGGCGCCCGCCGAGCTGCTGCACCGAGTCGACGTCGTCGGGGCGGGCGGCGAACCGGAAGGTGGCCCGGCCGAAGTTGAGGTCGACGACCTCCTCGGCCGGCGCGCCGGAGTCGACCAGCAGGTCCCGGCCGGTGATGCCGACGTCGAGGTCACCCGAGCCGACGTAGGTGGCGATGTCCTTGGGGCGGAGGTAGAAGAACTCGATGTCGTTGGGCTCGTCCCGGCAGACCAGGTCCTTCGGGTCGGTGCGCTGGCGGTAGCCCGCCTCGCGCAGCATCCCGGCGGCCGACTCCGCCAGGGCGCCCTTGTTGGGTACGGCGACACGCAGCATGGGAGTGCTCCTTCGAGTGATCGGATGATCAGCGGACGGCGGCACTCACAGATGTCGGTAGACGTCCTTCAGCTCGAGACCGGTGGCGAGCATCAGCACCTGGGCCTGGTAGAGCAGCTGGGAGATTTCCTCGGCGGCGCGCTCCGGGCCCTCGTGCTCGGCGGCCATCCACGACTCGGCCGCCTCCTCGACCACCTTCTTGCCGATGAAGTGCACCCCCTTCTCGAGCGCGGCGACCGTGCCCGAGCCCGGGGTGCCGGCAGCGGCCTTGGCCTGCAGCTCGGCGAACAACTCCTCGAACGTCTTCACGGAAGGCGATTCTTCCAGCCGCCCGGGGTGACCACACGCGCCGGGTCCGCCGCAGAGCGAGTTCGACCACATGGTGGACGGCGCGCAAGCGTGCTTGAAAATGACTCTTTCGAAAGAGCCGCTTCGAAAGGTAGCCTTCCACACATGACCGAGCAGCGTCCCCGCGACATCACTGACGTCGACACGCTCCGCGCCCTCGCGCACCCGCTGCGGCTGCGCATCCTCGACGCGGTCGCGCTGCACGGCCCGCTGACCGCCACCGAGGTCGCCGAGCGGGTCGGCGAGAGCCCGGCCAACTGCTCCTGGCACCTGCGCCAGCTCGCCAAGTACGGCTTCGTCACCGAGGCGGGCGGCGGCACGGGCCGGCAGCGGCCGTGGCGGCTGGTGACCGACGGGCACCGGTGGGGCGACGGCGAGGAGAGCCCGGCGTTGGCGCGGGCCGGGGACGCGGCCGTCCTGGCCCTGCTCGACCTCGAGTACCGCAAGTTGCGGGACTGGATGACCGTCCGCCGCCAACAGTCCCCCGTCTGGCGCGACGCGGCCTTCCTCCACCAGTTCATCAACTGGTACACGACCGACGAACTGCACGAACTGAAGGAGGAGATCCGCGGCCTGCTCGGTCGCCACCTGGACCGGCTCGGCGACCCGGCGACCCGCCCGCCCGGCTCCCGGCCGGTACGGCTGATGGCCTGGGCCGCACCCGAGGTCGACGGACCACTCGTCGCCGTCGCCGTCGCCGTCGCCGACGCCGACGCCGACGCCGACGGAAACAACGAACACGGACCGGCCGTCGGTGACGCCGACGCGGGGAGGAACGGGGACCGATGAGACAACTGCTGCGCCGGCCGGAATTCCGGCTGTTCTTCGTCGCGCTGACCATCAGCATGATCGCCGAGTCGATCCTGCTGCTGGCCCTCGCGATCTGGGTGAAGGAGCTGACCGGCTCCGACGCGCTCGCCGGGGCGACCTTCCTGGCGCTGACCGCGCCGATGGTGCTCGCCCCGCTGGCCGGCTGGGTGGTCGACCGTGCGCCGCGCCGGACGTTGTTCGTGGCGCTCAACGCCGCCACCGCCGGGCTGCTCCTGCCGCTGCTGGCCGTCCACGACGCCGGGCGACTCTGGGTCGTCTACGCGGTCGCCGCCGGCTACGGCCTCTCCTACATCGCGCTCGGCGCGACGGTGACCGCGCTCGTGCAGGAACTCGTCCCGGCGGATCTGCTGCCCGACGCCAATGGCGCGACCCAGACCGTGAAGCAAGGCTTGCGGCTGGTCGGTCCGCTGCTCGGCGCCGGCCTGTACGTGCTGCTCGGCGGCCCCGCGATGGCCGCCGTCTGCGCGCTCGGGTTCCTGGTGGCCGCCGCCGTCGGGCTGGCCGTACGCCCGGCTCCGGTGCCGTGGGCAGCCGCGGCGCCGTCATCCCCGCCGTCGACGGCCGAGACGGACTGCGCCGGGACCACGCCCCCGCCGCCGGCGGCGGTGGTGCCGGCCGCCGCAGGTTGGCGCGGCGAACTGGTCGCCGGCGTGCGGCACCTGGTGGGCGAGCGGGCGCTACGCCGGGCACTGGTGGCCGTGGTCGTCGCCACCATCGGCCTCGGCTTCGGGGAGACGCTCTGGTTCGCGTACGTCGACCAGGGGCTCGGCCGGGAGCCCGCCTTCCTGGGCGTGCTGGTCTCGCTGCAGGGCATCGGTGGCCTGCTCGGCGGGCTGGCCTCGGCGGCGCTGGTACGCCGACTGGGTGAGCTGGGTGGCATGGCGCTCGGCGTGTCCATCGTCGCCGTGGGCTTCCTGGCCCCGGTCTGGCCGGTGCTCGGGCTCGCCGTCGCCGCCGCCGTGCTGATCGGGCTGGGGCTGCCGGTCGCCCTGGTGGGCACCATGACGCTCGTGCAGCGGCAGACCTCGCCGGACCTCGTCGGCCGGGTCTCGGCGGCGCTCGACGCCCTCGCCAGCGGACCGCAGGCCGCGGCGATCGGGGCGGGCGCGCTGCTGGTCGGGCTGGTCGACTACCGGCTGCTGTTCGCGGCGATCGGGGCGCTGCTGGTGGCCGCCGGCGGCTACCTGCTCACCGGTCGCCACCTGACGGCCCCCGCCGGTTCCGTGCCGGCCGCCGGTCCCGCGCCCGCCGCCGGGGTCAGCGCCGGGTAGCGGCGCTCCACCTCGCCGAGATGGCGGTGTCGGGTGGTCGCGGACCCCGCCACCTCGACGAGCGGGAGTCGATCACCCGCCGTCCGGCCGCCGCCGGCAATCGGCCGCGTCGGGCGCCCGTCAGGCGAAGCCGACGCGGTGGGCGGTGGTGGCGTCGAGGCCGCGGATGGCCAGGACGGCGTCCAGCGCCGCCACGGTGGCCGCCCAGCCCTTGTCCTCCGCCGAGCCGGGCAGGCCGGCCCGGTCCCGGGCCTGCTCGAGGGTCTCCACGGTGAGCACCCCGTGCGCCACCGGCTTGCCCTCGTCCAGCGCGACCCGGGTCAGCCCCTCGGTCACCGACTGGCAGACGTAGTCGAAGTGGGCGGTGGCGCCACGGACCACCACGCCGAGGGCGACCACCACGTCGTACCGGCGGGCCATCGCCTGAGCCACCACGGGCAGCTCCACCGAGCCCGCCACCCGGGCCACCACCGACCGCGCGCCGCAGGCCTCGGCGGCGGCCACCGCCCGGTCGACCATGTGGTCGGTGAGGTCGCCGTGCCAGCGTGCCGCCACGATGCCGACGGTCAGCCCGGCGGCGTCCACCGCGGTCACGCCCGGCTCCCCGAAACCCGCCATCACTACGCTCCGATCTCGTCGCCGGCGATCGGGCGGCCCATCGGCGCCTCGGTCACCTCGTCCAGCCCCTCCAGGAGGTGGCCCATCCGGTCCCGCTTGGTCCGCAGGTAACGCACATTCTCCGGGTTCGACCGGATGGGCAGCCCCTCACGGCCGCTCACCGTGAGGCCGTACCCCTCCAGGCCGGCCCGCTTGGCCGGGTTGTTGGTCAGCAGCCGCATCGAGCGGACGCCGAGGTCGTAGAGGATCTGCGCGCCGGTGCCGTAGTCGCGGGCGTCGGCGGGCAGGCCCAGGTCGAGGTTCGCGTCCACGGTGTCCCGGCCCTGGTCCTGGAGCTGGTACGCCTGGAGCTTGTGCAGCAGGCCGATGCCGCGCCCCTCGTGCCCGCGCACGTAGAGCACCACGCCCCGCCCCTCCTGGCCGACCCGGGCCAGGGCGGCCTGCAGCTGCGGGCCGCAGTCGCAGCGCAGCGAGCCGAACACGTCCCCGGTGAGGCACTCGGAGTGCACCCGCACCAGCACGTCCCGCCCGTCGCCGAGGTCGCCCATGACCAGCGCCACGTGCTCGGCGGAGTCGAAGTCGCTGCGGTAGCCCAGCGCCCGGAACACCCCGTACGGGGTGGGCATCCGGGCGTCGGCGACCTGCTCCACCTGCTTTTCGGTGCGCCGCCGGTGGGCGATCAGGTCGGCGATGGTGACCAGGGTCAGCCCGTGCTCGGCGCAGAACTTCTCCAGGTCCGGCAGGCGCATCATGGTGCCGTCGTCGTTGACCAGCTCGCAGAGCACCCCGGCGGGGCGCAGCCCGGCCAGCCGGGTCAGGTCCACGGCCGCCTCGGTGTGCCCGGGCCGGCGCAGCACCCCGCCCTCGCGGGCGCGCAGCGGCACCACGTGCCCCGGGCGGGCCAGGTCGGTCGGATCGGTGCCGGCGTCGGCGAGCAGCCGGATGGTGTGCGAGCGGTCGGCCGCCGAGATGCCGGTGCTGATCCCCTCCCGGGCGTCCACGGTCACCGTGTAGGCGGTGCCGCGCCGGTCCTGGTTGGTGTGGTGCATGGGCGGCAGGTCCAGCCGATCGCACTCGCTCTCGGTGAGCGGCACGCAGATGTAGCCCGAGGTGTACCGGACCATGAACGCGACCAGCTCCGGGGTGGCCAGCTCGGCCGCGAAGATCAGGTCGCCCTCGTTCTCCCGGTCCTCGTCGTCCACCACGACGACGGGCCGGCCGGCGGCGATGTCCGCCACCGCCTGCTCGATGGAGCCAAAGGTGCTCATGCCACGGCCTCCGAGTACGTCGGCGGGATCGGGGTGCGGGTGGGCGGGGTGGCCCGGGAGGTGCGCCACCAGGCGGCGAGGCCGGCCAGGCAGAGCCCGCCGTAGACCAGGTACATGGCGGCCGACGGGTAGAACCCGCCCCGCAGCAGCAGCGGCACGCCGACCGCGTCCACGGCGATCCAGATCAGCCAGAACTCCACCCAGCCGCGGGCCATGCCGTAGGTGGCGAGCAGGCTGCCGACCAGGATCCAGGCGTCCGGCAGCGGCCCCCAGGAGCCGAGCGCGGCCAGCACCGGGTACGCGGCGGCGGTGCCGGCCGCCGCGGCGGCGAGCAGGCCGAGCCGTTCCGGCCAGGTGGCCCAGCGCGGGGTGACCGCCGGCTGCTCCCCGCCACCGGCCCGGCGGTTGCGCGACCAGCGCCACCAGCCGTACACGCTGACCGCGAAGAAGAAGACCTGCCGGCCGGCCTGGCCGTAGAGGTCGTGCGCCTGCGGGGTGGCGAACACCCCGCCGAGGAAGACGGTGAACAGCAGCGCGTTGCCGATCATGCCGACCGGCCAGGCCCAGACCAGCCGGCGCAGCCCGAGCAGCGCGGAGGCGAGGCCGAAGACGTTGCCGACGATCTCCCGGACCAGCACCGGCGAGCCGGCGACGTGGACCTGGGCGTCGAGCAGCCAGCCGAGCGGCCCCGTCACCGGGCACCTCCCCCGAGCCGGTCGCCGAGCAGCCGCTCGACGTACTTGGCCAGCACGTCCACCTCGAGGTTGACCGGGTCGCCGGCGCTCCGGGCGCCGAGGGTGGTGAGCTTGAGGGTGGTGGGGATCAGCCCGACGGCGAACCAGTCGTCGCCGACCTCGGCGACGGTCAGCGAGACGCCGTCGACGGTGATCGAGCCCTTCTCCACCACGTACCGGGCCAGCCCGGCGGGCAGCCGGAAGCGGACCGTCTCCCACTGCGCGGCGGGCTCCCGGGAGATGACCTCGCCGACCCCGTCCACGTGGCCTTGGACGAGGTGCCCGCCGAGCCGGCTGTTCAGCGCGGCGGCGCGTTCCAGGTTGACCGGGTCACCCGGGCGCAGCGCGCCGAGCGCGGTGCGGCGCAGGGTCTCCCCCATCACGTCGGCGGTGAAGACGCCGCCGTCGACGTCGACCACGGTCAGGCAGACCCCGTTGACCGCGATGGAGTCGCCGTGCCGGGCGTCCGAGGTGACCAGCGGGCCGCGGATGGCGACCAGCGCGGAGTCGCCTCCGGTCTCGGTGGTCCGGACGACCTCGCCCAGCTCCTCGACGATGCCGGTGAACATGTCAGGCCTCCCTCTTTCGGGGCAGCGCGGTGATCCGCAGGTCGGGGCCGACCTGCGTAACGTCGGTGATCTCGAGGTCGATGGCGTCGGCGATGGTCGTCACGCCCGCGTCGAGCAGGGCGGTGGGGCCGGCGCCGAGCAGCTTCGGCGCGACGTACCCGACGACCTTGTCGACCAGGCCAGCGGCGAGGAACGCGCCGGCCAGCCGGGGGCCGCCCTCCAGCAGGGCGGCCCGGACGCCGCGGTGGTGCAGCTCGGCGAGCAGCGCCGGCAGGTCGACCCGGCCGTCCGGGCCGGCGCCGACCTCCGAAGCGGTGGCGACCCAGGTCCGGGCGGCACCGTCGCGGACCCGGGCGTCAGCCGGGGTACGCCCCGAGCTGTCCACCACCACGCGCAGCGGCTGCCGGATGGCCAGGGTGCCGTCGCGCAAATTGCGGGCGGTGAGCCGGGGGTCGTCGGCGAGCACGGTGCCCACCCCGGCGATCACCGCGTCGACGGTGCCGCGCAGGGCGTGCACGTCGATCCGGGCCGCCTCCGAGGTGATCCACATGCTGGTGCCGTCGGCGGCGGCGGAGCGCCCGTCGAGGGTGGCCGCGTACTTCCAGATGACGTACGGCCAGCCGCGGCGCATCGAGGTGAGCCAGGCGATGTTGCCGGCCTCGGCCTCCTCGGCGCGTACCCCCATCTCGACCTCGATCCCGGCGGCGCGCAGGGTGGCCGCGCCGCCGGAGGCGACCGGGTTGGGGTCCGGGACGGCGACCACGACGCGGGCGACGCCGGCGGCGATGAGCGCGTGGCTGCACGGGCCGGTGCGGCCGATGTGGTCGCAGGGTTCCAGGGTGACCACGGCGGTGCCGCCGCGGGCGCGCTTGCCGGCCTGGGCGAGCGCGACGATCTCGGCGTGCGGTCCGCCCGCGTACGCGTGGAAGCCCTCCCCGACGACCTCGCCGTCCGGATCGAGCAGCACGCAGCCGACGACCGGGTTGGGGCTGGTGGTGCCGAGGCCGCGGGCGGCCAGCGCGATCGCACGACGCATCGCCTCGTCGACGGAGACGCTCGCCATCGCCTGCCCCTGCCCTCTCGCTCGCCGGTCGCGCGCGGGCGGGGCGGGAAATGACGGCACGGGTGCCGCGGACAGGCGGCGGCGGAGATCCCGGGGACGGCACAGCCGACCCCGGGGAGCCCGGACGGCGGCCGACAACGCGGCGGCCGGCAGAGGCCTCCCCGTCCCGCGCGCTGTCTCCCATCCGGACTGTCTGGAGGGCGGACGAACCGCTCCCCAACCGTCGGCCCCGGATTCTCACCAGGTCCACCGTCCGGCCGAAGCCGTCCGGGTCGCGGGCTTACCACGGTCGGACCGTGGATCACCGCCGGTTCGGAATTTCACCGAGCCCCGCCAGCGCGTGGTGGGTACACGGGAAGTCTTACACGTCCGGGTGGGGGTGGCGCCACAGAGGCGAGGTACCTCACAGGAAGAACAGGGGTGTCACGGTACGCCCCTACGCCGGTCGACCGCGACGTACGACCCGGGTTGGCTCTTGGCGACCGTTTTCATCTCCGACGCCACCGCGATCGCCTCCAGGGGGTCGGTGAACCGCTTGTCGGCGTCGGAGAGGGAGACCCCGATGGAGAGGGTGACCAGGGCGGCCCGCCGGATGTTGCCGCGCCGGTCCTTCAGCTCGACGAAGCCGCGCTCCCGGTCCGTCGGGTCGTAGAGGGCGTCGGCGGCCTTCTCGAAGTCGACCACGGCCCGGCTGGTCAGCGGCCGGATCTGGGCAGGCGTGCAGACGATGACGAAGTCGTCGCCGCCGACGTGACCGAGGAAGGCCGGCGGCAGCCCGATCGAGACCACCGCCCGGTGCAGGCTGCGGGCCAGGGCGGAGATGAACTCGTCGCCGCGGACGAAGCCGTACCGGTCGTTGACGCTCTTGAACCGGTCGATGTCGATGTACCCGACCGCGTAGTCGACGCCGCTGCGGACCCGATCGCTGATCTCCCGCCGGATCCGGCTGTTGCCGGGCAGCCCGGTCAGCGGGGAGACCTCCCGGAACTCCTTGTTGCGCCGCAGCGTGGAGCTGACCCGGGCGACCAGTTCGGCGGTGTCGAAGGGCTTGACCAGGTAGTCGTCGGCGCCGGCGGCGAGGCCGTTGACCTTGTCGACGGTCATCCCCTTGGCAGTCAGCATGATCACCGGAAGGGCCGAGGTCATCGGGTCGGCGCGCAGCCGGCGGGTCAGCTCCAGGCCGTCGATCCGGGGCATCATCAGGTCCACCACGGCCAGGTCCGGCCGTTGCCGCTCGATGACCTCCAGGGCCTCCTGGCCGTCGCTGGCGTGCAGCACCTCGAAGCCGTGCAGCCGCAGGTTGAACTCGACGAACCGGGCGATGTCCGCGTCGTCGTCGACGACCAGGATGACGTCGGGTCGGTCGCCGGCCGGGTCCACGTCAGGCCCCGGTCATCGCGCGTTCCGCCAGGCCCCGCAGCCGGCGTACCGCCTCGGCCGGGTCGTCGGCGCCGTAGACCGCGGTGCCGGCCACGAAGGCGTCGGCGCCCGCGGCGGCGGCCTGTTCGATGGTGTCGGCGGCGATCCCGCCGTCGACCTCGATCCGCAGCTCCAGGTGGCCGGCGGCGACGTGCCGCCGGGCGGCGCGCACCTTGTCCAGCAGTTGCGGGATGAACCGCTGGCCGCCGAAGCCGGCCTTGATCGTCATGATCAGCAGCGTGTCGAAGCTGGGCAGCAGCTCCAGGTACGGCTCGATCCGGGTGTCCCGGTCGATCGCCAGCCCCGCCTTGGCGCCGGCCGAGCGCAGATCCTTGGCCAGCGCCACCGGGTCGTCGCAGGCCTCGGCGTGGAACGTGACGTTGTACGCCCCGGCGTCGGCGTAGCCGGGGGCCCAGCGGCGCGGGTCCTCGATCATCAGGTGCACGTCGAAGGGGAGCTCGGTGGCCGCGCGCAGGCTCTGCACCACCGGCAGCCCGATGGTCAGGTTCGGCACGAAGTGGTTGTCCATGACATCCACGTGCAACCAGTCGGCGGCGTGCTCGACGGCACGGACCTCGTCGGCGAGGCGGGCGAAGTCGGCGGCCAGGATGCTGGGGGCGATGATCGGCGGCGGTACGGTCACGGGGCCAGTGTACGAACGTGGTCATCCGCCGCCCGCAGCGCGGCACCGCCGGAGACTCGCGGTGAGCCAGACGTGACCCTCGGTGCAGAATGCGTCCGTCCGGAGAAGAATTCGGAACGAGAAGCGAGCGCGACTGGCCGATCGTCGGAAAGACGGAGAAACTCCAACAGGGACGGTCACATATGCTGCACGCCCGGTGGCGGAGGACGCCGCACGGGCTGCGGCGACCGGCTGTCATCTCCCGGAAAGGGCGGACGATGCGACGGTGGCTCCTGGCGCTGGCGCTGGCCGGCACGGCGACGGTGGTCCTGGGTGGCTGCGTCCAGACGCACCGGGCCGACGGCGACCTGACCGACGACTGGCCCGCGATGCCGGCGCCCCGGTCGTTCGTCCCGGCCACCGATGCCTGCCTCCCCCGGATCACGGCTGTGGTGCAGGCCGGCACGTACGAGACGGTGGACTGCGGCCGCAGCCACCTCGCCGAGGTGGTGCACGTCGGCACCTTCGTCGGGGCCGCCGCGACCGGCGCCCGTCCCGAGCCCGGCTCCACCGCGTTGCGGGTCGCCCGGGCCGAGTGCGACCAGCGGGCCCGGCAGGTCATCGGCGGGGACTGGCACGCCGCCCGGCTCACCATGAACATCGCGCTGCCCTCGGTGACCGGCTGGTTGTCCGGGGCCCGCTGGTACCGCTGCGACCTGGCCGAGACCGACAGCATCGACAACACCCGGCCGGTGAACCGGGTGGGCAGCCTGCGCGGCGCCATGGTCGGCGACAACCCGCTCGTGCACCGCTGCTTCGACCCGAAGCTGATCGGCGACAACCTCAACTACATGGCCCCGGTGCTGTGCACCGAGCCGCACCGGGCCGAGTTCGTCGGCATCTACGAGGAACGGGACATGAGCTGGGACCGGTTCACCCGGTCCGCGGCGCAGGTGCACCGCCGCTGCATGGCGCTCATCGCGGTCTTCGCCAACGTGCCGAACAACAGCGAGCTGCCGTACCGGGCCGGTTCGATCTTCTACCCGCCGTCGCAGCGCGAGTGGGCGGAGGGCGACCGCGGGGTGCGCTGTTTCCTGTGGAGCGACGACCGGAAGCTGGCCCGCTCGATGCGTGGGGTGGGTCCGGAGGGACTACCCGTGATCTGAGCCCCGGTGCCGTATGCTGCTGCGCCGTGGCCTACGCGCCGGTCGGCGCGAGCACGACGACGGGGAGGTCGGTGCGATGCGGCGTTGGTGGACGGCGGCCGCCGTGGGCATGACGGCGGTGCTGGCGCTCGCCGGGTGCGGGGCGCCGGGCGGGGTGGACCGGGACCTGGCCGACGACTGGCCGGCGCTGCCGGCCGCCAAGGCGTTCGTGCCGGAGGCCGGGGCCTGCCACGCCATCCTCCAGGACGTCGGCTATCTCAGCGGCTACAACCCGGTCGACTGCGCCACCGCGCACCGGGCCGAGACCCTGCACGTGGGCACCCTGACCGGCCCGGACGCCGACCGGTCCACGCCGCCGCGCGCCGGGTCGGACGGGGTGCGCACCGCCCGTGCGGAGTGCGACCAGCAGGTCAACAAGGCGGTCGGGGCGGACTGGCGCGGCGGCCGACTGCTGCTCTCCGTGGTCTTCCCCTCGGCGCAGGCCTGGACCGGCGGGGCCCGCTGGTTCCGCTGCGACGTCTCCGAGGTGGCCAGCCTCGACGACGGCAGCGTCACCCTGCACAGCGGCAGCCTGCGGGGCGCGCTGAAGCCGGGCTCCCCGCTGACCTTCGGCTGTTTCAACCCCAAGCTGGTCAAGGACGACATCGAGGAGATGCGGCCGGTCGCCTGCACGGCGAAGCACCACGCCGAGTTCGTCGGGGTCTACCAGTTCCCGGAGGTCTCCTACGCGCAGTTCCAGCGTTCCTCGGTGCGGACGCACAAGGCCTGCCGGAGCCTGATCGCGAAGTACGCGAAGGTGCCGGACAACAGCGACATGCAGTACCGCGCCGGCACGATCATCTACCACCCCCTGGAAGACGAGTGGAAGAGCGGCAACCGGGGCGTGCAGTGCTTCCTGTGGCTGTCGGACCGGACGCTGACCCGCTCGGTCAAGGGCGGGGGCAGCAAGACGCTGCCGCTCCGGTGAACAGGGCGGGACGGACCCACCGGCCCGACCCGCCCCGGGGAACCGACTAGCCGACCTGCAGCGTCACGTCGTCGATGACGAAGCTGGTCTGCAGGGACGCGTCCTCCACGCCGGTCCACTTCAGCGTGACCGTCTGGCCGGCGTACCCGGCCAGGTTGAAGGTGCGCTGGGTGTAGCCGCTCGCCGCGTTGAGGTTCGAGTACGTCGCCAGCGTGGCGCTGCCGACCTGCACGGTCAGCTTGTCGTACGCCGTCGAACCGGTGGTCTCGGCCGTGTCGATGTGCAGCCAGAAGGCCAGGGTGTAGCTGCTGCACCCGGCCGGGAGGGTCACCGACTGGGACAGGGTGTCGGTGTGCGAGCTGCCGTACCCGTCCAGCCACGCCTTGTACGACCCGGTCCGGGCCGCCTGGCTCGAGTCGTTGGTGATCACGCCGGAGGTGGCGGTCCACGGTGCGGTGCCCGACTCGAAGCTGCTGTTGCCGATGAGCTGGCCGCCCGTGCACCCGCCGCCCGTGCCGGTCACGGTGAGGCTGTAGCTGGCGGTGTGGGTGACCGAGCCGGTGCCGGTGATCGTGATGGTGTACGTGCCGGTGGCGGCCGTGGACGCGGCGCTGACCGTCATGGTGGCCGAGCCGCCGGAGGTCACCGAGGACGGGCTGAAGCTCACCGTCACCCCGCTCGGCGCGCCCGCGGCGGACAGGTTCACCGTCTGGGCGCTGCCGCTGGTGGTGGCCGTGCTGACCGTCGCGGTGGTGGCGCCGCCCTGGGCGACGCTGCCCGAGGTCGGGCTCACCGCGACGGAGAAGTCGTTGGTCGGGGTGCCGGTGCCGACGGCGAGCTGCCAGATCGTGTACGCCACCCCGTCGGCGCTGCGGTTGAGGATGGTCGCGTTGATGTTGCCGGTGGTGTCGCAGGACTTGTGGTAGCAGGAGTCGTACGCCGCTCCGGCGGTGCCGCCCCACTTGCTGGCCTGGGCGGACGTCTTGGTGTAGCTGGCGCCGGCGGCGTACCCGGAGGTCTGGATGCCGGCGTTGGCGAACGAGTAGTCATCGGAGCGGCCCGCGCCCTCGGTGTTCTCCTCCGGCTGGAGGTTGAACGAGTCCCAGTACGCCTTCAGCGGCGCCGCCGTGGTCGAGGTGATCCGGTTGATGAAGTAGCCGCCGTTGGGCGAGGCCACCATGTCGAAGTTGTAGTACGCCTTGAGGTAGCTCTTCTGCGTCGAGCTGAGCTGGCTGACGTAGTACTTCGAGCCCTGCAGGCCCTGCTCCTCGCCGTTCCACCAGGCGAACCGGACCCGCTTGGTCATGGACGGGTTCTGCTGCGCCAGCACCAGGGCGTTCTCCAGCAGCGTGGCCGAGCCGGAGCCGTTGTCGTTGATGCCCGGGCCGGCGGAGACGCTGTCCAGGTGGGCGCCGAACATGATCACCTGATCCGCGGGGCCCTGCGGCCACTCGGCGATCAGGTTGCTCGCCGGGTAGGTGCAGGTGGTGCAGTTCTGCTCGGTGACGGTGTAGCCGGCCGCCTGGAGCTTCTGCTTCACGTACGCCACCGAGGCGGTGTAGCCGGCCGAGCCGGCCCGCCGGGTGCCGCCGTTGTTGCTGGCGATGGTGTTGAGCTGGGTCAGGTGGGCCTGGACGTTGGTCACCGAGATATCCGGCGCCGCGGCGGCGACCAGTTGCGGCGCGGCGGCCACCGGGGCGGCGGAGGGTCCGGCCAGGATCGCCGTCATGGCGGCGAAGAGGGCGAGCGCGAGGCCGGCGCTCGGGGTGCGACGTCTCATGGAGACTCCTCGTGGGGGTCGGCGGGGAAGGACGGCCGGGGTGGGCGCGACCCGTGGGCTCCGGTGGGAGCCTCGGCATCGACGGACCGGTGATCGGAACAGTTACATGCGTCGATGTATTAGTCAACGGGGGTGTCACATGGTGCGCAGGACGGGACGCCCGGGCGTGACGCGGGGTGCTGGCGGGAGGTCGGCCTACTGCGGGCTTCGCCGATCGCTCGCCACGTTCACGCCCGGGCCATGAGACGTTCACATCCGCCGCATCCCCGGTCAACGAGGACGTGGCGATCCCGCACCGGCCGTCACAATCCGGCACATCGGCCCGGCCGACATCACCGCCAGTGATCAGTAGACCGCCGCGCGCAGCCGCTCGTCCAGCTCCCGCACCTCCGCCAGGTCGCCCCACCCGCGCCCCAGCCGCGCCCACAGCCCGCGCAGCTCCCGGGCGATGATGGCCCGGCCGGTGACCGCGGCCTCCTCGGCGACCGGCGTCACCACCGCGACCGCGGCGTCCGGTTCGCCCGCGCAGGCGTACGCGTCCGCCAACCGGACGGTGAGCAGCAGGTACGAGGGCCGCATCCGGGCCGGCAGGTGGGCCAGCGAGCGGCCGGTGGCGTGCACCGCCCGCCGGGCCATCGCCCGGTCACCGGTGGTCGCGGCGAGGTCGCGCAGCGCGCCGCCGATGAAGGACTCGGTGCGGACCACGCCCGCCTCCCCGGTGAGCCACGGCGCCTCCGCCAGGTCCCGGGCGTCCAGCAGGTCCAGCCGGCGGCGGGCCAGCAGCACCTGCCGCCGGCACTCGCCGGTGTCCCCGGCCAGGCCGTACGCGCGGGCCTGGTAGGAGTGCGACAGGGTGGCCATCCAGCCCCGCCGAGGGTCGACCGCGCCGAGCGCCTGCGCGTACGCCAGTGACGAGGCGGCGTCCCGGTCCAGCCGGGTCAGCAGGCAGAAGTCGCTGAGCAGGGTGGCCCGGGCGACGGCGTCCGCCCCGGCGCCCGCCCAGCGCAACCCGTGGGACACCCAGGCCATCCCGACCACGCTCTGCCCCCGCTGCATGCGCAGCCGGGCGGCGAGTTGCGCGTACTGGGCGGCGAGGCGGAACAGCGCCAGCGGCGACCGGCCGGCCCGATCCACCACCTCGGCCCAGCCCACCAGCAGGTGCAACACGCGCTCGATCGAGCTCACCACGTCGGTCGACACCTGCTCGACCGCGGCCCGGGTGTAGCCGGGCAGCAGCGCCGTCAGGCCGTGGACCAGGTCCGGCACCGCCCGTTCGGGCAGCGCCGCCGGGCCGCCCCGGAGCAGCCGGGCGAGCGCGGGCAGCACGTCGTGCGGGCCGGGGACCGGGCAGCCGGCATCGCCGTGCAGCGGGCAGGCGAAGCCGGCGTACGGCAGGACGGTCGGCCAGACCGGCCCAGCGGGCGCGGCCAGCGTCTCGGTGCCGTCCACGGCGGGCAGCACCGGGAAGAGCGTCGGGTCGGACGGTCCGCCGGGCACCCGCCGCCGGCTGGCCGGCTCGGCGAGTGCGGTCAGCGCCCCGTCCGAGCCGAGCAGCACGTCCAACCGTGCGGGCAGCCCCATCGGCGGCTCACGCAGCCCGCTCTCCAGCTTGCTGATCACGCTGTAGTGGTAGCCGACGCGCAGGCCGAGCTGCCCCTGGGTCAGTCCCGCCCGCCGGCGCCACACCCGCAGCTCGTGGCCGAACTCGCGCCACGGCCGCGCTCCGTCCCCGGCATCCATCCGCCCCTCCCACCAGACCCGGCCCCCGGTCGTGCGCCGGGTCGGGTGGTGCAGGCATACCCCAGCCGTCCGAACTGGTCAATCGGCTACGTCGGCAGTGGTCAGCCCTTGCGCAGCACAGCCAGGAACATCGCGTCGGTGCCGTGCCGCTGCGGCCAGAGCTGCACCGTCGGCCCGTCCCCGAGCCCCGGCATGCCGGCCGGCAGCAGCGGCCGGGCATCCACGAAGTCCACCGGGAACCCGCAGCGGCGGGACGCCTCGGTCACCGTCACGTGGGTCTCCACCGTGTGCGGCGAGCAGGTCACGTACGCGACCAGGCCACCCGGCCGCGCCGCGCGCAGCGCGGCGGTGAGCAGTTCCCGCTGCAACCGGGTCAGCGGCGGCAGGTCGGCCGGTTGGCGGCGCCAGCGGGACTCCGGCCGGCGGCGCAGCGAGCCCAGCCCGGTGCACGGCGCGTCGACCAGCACCCGGTCGAAGTGCCCCTCCGGCAGCTTCGGGTCGGCGCCGACGGTGCGCCCGTCGGTGTTCAGCACGTTCACCGGCAGCCCGCGGGTGGCCTGGGCGACCAGCCGGGCCCGATGCTCGGCCACCTCGACGGCGGTGAGCCGGACGCCGCGCTGCGCGGCCAGGGCGCCGAGCAGGCCGGCCTTACCGCCCGGGCCGGCGCAGAGGTCCAGCCACCGGCCGTCCGGGCCGTCCAGCGGCGCGCCGGCCAGCGCGTTCGCCACCAGCTGGGAGCCCTCGTCCTGGACGTGGGCGCGCCCCTGCGCCACCGCCGACAGCTCACCCGGCGCGCCGCCGGACAGATAGACCGCGTACGGCGAGAAGGCGCCGGGCGCACCGCCGACCTCGTCGGCCAACTCGACCGGATCGGCCAGGCCCGGCCGGGCGCACAGGTGCACCGGGGGCCGTTCGTTGTCCTCGATCAGCAGCCGGGCGGTCTCGCCCAGATCGCCGCCGAGCGCCTCGGCGAAGGCCCGCACGATCCACTGCGGATGGCTGTACGCCAGCGCCAGGTGCCCGATCGGGTCGGTCTCGGCCGACGGGGCGAGCTTGTCCACCCAGCCGTCGGCGTCCCGGCCGGCCACCTCGCGCAGCACCGCGTTGGCGAAGCCGGTGGCCCCCGGGCCGACGGCCCGGACCAGGTCCACGGTCGAGGAGACCGCCGCGTGCGCCGGCACCCGGGTGTGCAGCAGCTGGTACGCCCCGAGCCGCAGGGCGTCCCGTACCGGCGGGTCGATCCGCTGCACGTCCCGCCCGGCCGCGTCGGTGATGATCGCGTCCAGGGTGCCGGTGTGGCGCAGCGTGCCGTAGGTCAGCTCGGTGGCGAAGGCCGCGTCCCGACCGGTCAGCCCCTCGTCGCGCAGCATCGCCGGCAGCACCAGGTTGGCGTACGCGTCGTCCCGGTGCACCGCGGCGATCGCCTGGTACGCCACATGCCGGGGCAGGTCGACGGCGGGTCGCCCCGGTCGGCGGCCGCCGCCGAAGCGCCCCTCGCGGGCGCCGTCACCCCGGCCGGGGCGCTCGCCGCGCTGCCCGCCCGCCCGCGACCGGTCACCGCCGGCGAACCGGCCGCCCTCCCCGGGCCGCCCGCCACCGGCGTACCGCCGGCTCCGCTCGCCCCCGGCGGACCGCTCGGCGCCCGGACGGCCGCCGCGGTCGCCGGACGGGCCGGCGGGTGACCCGCCCCGCGGGCCGTCGGCGGGGAAACGCTCGGGCTCGGCGGGCCCGGTCACGCGAGCACCTCGCCGGCCGTGACCCGGGCGCCGCGCGCCCAGTCGCTCGCCGACATGGCCCTCTTGCCGGCCGCCCGCACCTCGCCCAGCTGCACCGGCACGGTCGCCGTGCCGGCGAGGACGCGGGACTTCTCGACCAGCAGCTCGCCCGGCTTCAGCTCCGGGCCGTTGGCCACCGGGGTGACCGGGCCGAGCTTGACCCGGTCGCCGCGGAAGGTGGTCCACGGGCCGGGGGCCGGCGTGCCGGCGCGGATCCGCCGGTCGACCGCGAACGCCGGGTCGGTCCAGCGGACCCGGGCGTCCTCGACGGTCAGCTTCGGCGCGAGGGACACCCCGTCGGCGGGCTGCGGCTCGGCCCGGGCGGTGCCCGCCTCGAGCGCGTCGAGCACGGCCACCAGCAGGCCGGCGCCGGAGTGGGCGAGCCGCTCCAGCAGGTCGCCGGAGGTGTCGGTGGGGCGGACCTCGTCGGTCACCGTGCCGTACACCGGGCCGGTGTCCAGCCCCTCCTCCAGCTGGAAGACGCTGGCGCCGGTGAGCTCGTCACCGTGCAGGACGGCGTGCTGCACGGGCGCCGCGCCCCGCCACGCGGGCAGCAGCGAGAAGTGCAGGTTGATCCAGCCGTGCCGGGGAATCGCCAGCGCCACCGGCGGCACCAGCGCCCCGTACGCGACCACCGGCACGCAGTCCGGGGCCAGCTCGCGGAGCCGGTCCAGGAACTCCGGCTCGCGCGGCTTCGCCGGGGTCAGCACCTCCACGCCGTGCGCGTCGGCCCAGGCGCCGACGGGTGAGCGGACCAGGCTCCGGCCCCGCCCGGCGGGCGCGTCGGGCCGGGTGACCACGGCCAGCAGCTCGTGGCCGGACGCGGCGATGGCGTCCAGGGCGGGGACGGCGACGGCCGGCGTGCCGGCGAAGACCAGGCGCATCCGGGTCACCGCCCCAGGCCGAACGGGTTGCCGGCGGCGTGCGGGCTGAGCTTGACCGTCGGCGGGGCGCCCGGGTCGTACCACTCGGCCTGGCGGATCGCCTTCATGGCCGCCTTGCGGCCGGCCGGGTCGAGCCGGTCGACGAAGAGCACCCCGTCGAGGTGGTCGGTCTCGTGCTGGACGCACCGGGCCATCAGGCCGGTGCCGACGATCTGCAGCGGGTCCCCGTAACCGTTGAAGCCCTTGGCGATGACGTTCTGCCGGCGCTTGGTGTCGAAGTAGAGCCCGGGAATGGACAGGCACCCCTCCGGGCCGTCCTGCTCCTCCTCGTCCGGGAACTCCAGCACCGGGTTGACCAGATGGCCCAGGACGTCGTCGACGTCGAAGGTGAACACCCGCAGGCCCACCCCGAGCTGCGGCGCGGCCAGGCCGGCCCCGCTCTGCTCGCGCATCGTGTCGGTCAGGTCGGCGATCAGCTTGCGCAGCTCGGCGTCGAAGTCGACGACCCGGTCGGCCGGCGTGCGCAGCACCGGATCCCCGAACAGACGGATGGGCTGGACGGTCACGCGGGGTGGCTCCTTCAACTGGGACGAGTGGTGCCGTACCAGTCTACGGAGTCGCCCCCGCCGTCCCGGCCGGCGTACCGCGATCGGTGACCGGCGACGCCTCGTCACCCACGGTGACCGGCAGGGTGGCGTACCCCCGCAGGGTGAGCCGGACGCGGCGCTCGGGCGGCCCGGCCAGCGCGAGCCCCGGCAGCCGGCGCAGCAGCAGCGGGAAGGCCACCTGCGCCTCCAGCCGGGCCAGCGCGGCGCCCAGGCAGTAGTGCGGGCCGGCGCCGAAGGAGAGCGGGTGGACCTGCGGGCGCCACGGGTCGAAGCGGCCCGGCTCCGGGTAGCGGCGGGGGTCCCGGTTCGCCGCGCCGAGCAGCACGATGGTCCAGCTCCCGGCGGGCAGGTCGACGTCGCCGTGCCGGGCCGGAGCGGTGCTCATCCGGGAGGTGAGCTGCACCGGGGAGTCGTACCGGAGCAGCTCCTCGACGTACCCGGGGGCGAACTCGGGGTGGTCGCGCAGCGTGGCCGCCGCGCGGGGATGGTCGAGCAGCGCCACCAGGCCGTTGCCGAGCAGGTTGGTGGTGGTCTCGAAGCCGGCCACCAGCAGCACGACCAGGTTGGCCAGCAGCTCGTCGCCGGAGAGCCCGCCGTCGGCGTCGTGCGCCTGGACCAGCGCGGTGGTCAGGTCGTCGGCCGGGGCTCGGCGGCGGGCCGCGACCAGCTCCGTGAAGTAGTCCCGCAGCTCGCTGGCACCCCGGTCGGCCACCGCCAACTCCTCCGGGGTGATCTCCGGCTCCAGGATCCCGGTGAGGTCGGTGGCCCAGCGCCGGAAGAGCGGCCGGTCGGCCGCCGGCACCCCGAGCAGGGCGCAGATCACCCCCACCGGCAGCGGGTACGCGAACTCGGCCTGGAAGTCGACCGGCGCACCGTCCCGGCCCCGGGCGAGCATCCCGTCGATCAGCTCGTCGGCCTGGGCGGCGACCACATGGCGGCGATCCGGCGCGGGTTGAAGGCGCCGGCCGCCAGCCGGCGCATCCGGCTGTGGTCGGGCGGGTTGGTCCGCAGCATCGACCGGGAGATGGACAGCGCGGCCGGGCTCTCCCGCCAGCCGGGCATGAACTGGTCGCGCAGCTCGTCGTCCATCACCCCGAACCGGGCGTCGCGGAGGATCGCGTCGGCCTCGGCGTAGCCGGTGACCAGGTAGAAGACCGGTCCGGCCGAGACGATCGGCCCGTGCGCGCGCAACTGCTCGTACGTCGGGTACGGGTCGACCCGGCCCGCCGGGGACATCAGCAGCGCGAGGGCGTCGGCAGGATCCACGGTCGGCCTCCCCAGGGGTCGGAGGCCTTCATCATGCTCCGGTACGCCCGATCCGGCGATCCCCGCACGCCGCCCGGTCGGCGCTCAGACGCCGCTGCCCGGCTCCCCCGCCAGCACCGCGTCCCCGCCGAGCAGGGCGTGCTCGGGCAGCGGGAGCCGGGTGCCGTGCGCGGCCTCCCAGTCGTGGATCAGGCTGGGGCGGACCTGGGCGGCGAAGTAGTCGACCGCGCTCATCCCGCCGACCACCGGCTCCTCCACCTCGGCGACCAGCCGGGCCGGGACCAGCGGGAAGCCGCTCTGCAGGGCCGCGCTGAGCCGGCGGTGCCCGTCGACCACGAAGAAGTACTCGCCGGTGTAACCGATGTTCAGCGGTTCCAGCGCCTCGTCCCCGGCCCCGGCCACGCCGCCGACGAACTCCGAGTCCCACAGGCCGCGCAGGGCGGCGACGTCCTCGGTCGGGTAGACCCGGCCGGGGTCGAGCAGCAGCAGCGGCTGCCCGTCGCGCAGCACGTCCGCGCCGAGCCGGCCCTCGTAGACGTCGATGACGTGCGCGATCACCTGCTCCGGGGCGGCCCGGGTGGTGTCGCAGATCAGGTCGTAGTTGCGCAGCCGGGCCTTGTCGACGCCGTACCGCACGATGAACCGGCCGCGCTCGCTCTCGCTGCGCTCCTTGAGCTTGGCCTTCGCCTCCTCGATCGAGGCGTAGCTCTCGGCGGGGCCGGACGGCCGGGCCAGCACCCGGCGGGCCGCCTCGGTCGGCTCGGTGATCATGTGCACCTTGAGCGCGTCGGTGAAGAAGTGCCAGGCCAGCCGGGAGTCCATCACCAGGCGCTCGCCGGAGGCGGCGATGTTCCGCTGGAGCTGGTCGACGTAGCCGTCGACGGCCTGGTCCAGCTCGGCGTGCAGGTTCAGCTGGAGGGCGGTCATCTGCCGCTCCTCGGCCATCTGCCGGTAGAGGTCACCGACGCTGACCCGGCGCAGGTTGAGCCGCTTGGCGATCTCGACGGAGACGGTGCTCTTGCCGCTACCGAGGTCACCGTTGAAGACGATCGACTGACGAACGGTCACGACTGGTCCACCCCTGCTCACCGGCTGACTGACATCATCGATTTGGCCTCGGCTCCCCGCGCTGCCGTCGGTGCGCGCGACCCTCCGACAAACTCCAGCTCGGCGCGTCTGACGCCGCGTCGCGACCTGGAGCCGTCGTTCGCCCGGGCATGACGGGAAAGGTTATCACGCACTGTTTACCGATTTGCCGCACGAGGTGTGCGACAAACCCCTGGTCACGACCGTACGCGACCGGCCGGGTGCGGCACGTCAGGGCGTGCGGAATCAGACGTGGGGGATTAGAACAGCGCGAGGGGATCGACCTGGAGCCGGACCGGGTCGGCCGCCTTGCGGGCGCTGCGCTGCCCGGCGGCGACGTGCAGCGCCTGGGCGAGGGCCGCCGCCCGGGCCCGGGGCACCCGGACCAGCATCCGTTCCCGCCCCTCGTCCGCGGGCACCGGGCCGAGCACCTCGGCGCCGTCGGGCAGCCGGACCTCGGCGAGCAGGTCGGCCACCGCCTCCGCCGCGCCGGTGACGCTGGCCATCCGGACCGCCGGGGGGAACCCCAGCTCGCGCCGCTCCGCCAGCTCCCGGGCGGCGAACCAGGGCGCGTCCCAGCGCAGCAGCGCCTGCACCGGGGCCAGGCCGCCGTCGGCCACCACCACGACCCGGCCGCCGGCCGAACCGGGCCGGGCCAGCGCGGCGGCGGCCAGCCAGCGGCGCAGCGCCTCCTCCCCCGCCCGCAGGTCGGCCCGGGTGAGCAGCGCCCACGAGTCGAGCAACAGCACCGCCCCGTACCCGCCCTCCGCGACCGGTTCCGCCCCGGGGGTGACGACCACCAGGCCGGCCCCGCCGGGCACGGCGGCGAGCACCTCCTCCCGGCCGGAGGTGCGCACCGGCACGCCGGGGAAGGCCCGACCGAGTTCCTCGGCGGTCCGCCGGGCGCCGGTGACCGCGGCCCGCAGCCGCCGTCCCCCGCACTCCGGACAGGCGTACGCGGCGGCGACCCGGCCGCACCAGCGGCAGGCCGGCGCCCCGTCGGCCGAGGGCAGGGCGAGCGGCCCGGCGCAGTGCGGGCAGCGGGCCGGGGTACGACAGTCGGCGCAGGCCACCGAGGGCAGGTAGCCCCGGCGGGGCACCTGGACCAGCACCGGCAGGTCGGCGCGGAGCGCGTCCCGCGCGGTGGTCCAGGCCAGGCTGGGCAGCCGGGCGGAGGCGGCACCGGGGTCGCGGGCCAGCTGCGGGTCGTCCCCGGTCGGTGCGATGGCCGGCACCCGGGCCCGCAGGGTGGCCCGGTCGGCGGCCACCTCCCGGGCCCAGCCGGTCTCCACCAGCAGCTGCGCCTCGGCGGTACGGGCGTACCCGCCGACCAGCGCGGCCGCCCCGCCGAGCTGGGCCCGGGTGAGCAGCACCTCCCGGGCGTGCGGGTACGGCGCCCGGGGCTCGGCGTGCAGGTCGTCGCCGTCGTCCCAGATCGCCACGAGACCGAGCCGCTCGACCGGGGCGAACATGGCCGCGCGGGTGCCGACCACCACCGGCACGTCACCGCGCAGGGCGGCGAGGAAGGCCCGGTAGCGGCGGGCCGGCCCCAGCGCGGCGGAGAGGCAGACGTGCCGCCCCGGCCCGAGCGCGTCGGTGAGCGCGGCGTCGAGGCGGTCGAGGTCGCGGGCGTCGGCCACCACGACCACCGCGCCCCGGCCACCGGCCACGGTGGCGGCGACGGCGTCGGCGTACCGGGCCGCCCAGTCCTCGCCGGGCAGCGCGGACCAGACCGCCCGGGGCGCCCGCCCGTCGGTGAGCGCGCGCAGGAGGGCCGGCCCGGCCGGGTAGTCCCGCCAGCCGCGCGGGTCCACGGCGTCGGCGGTCGGGGCGCCGGGCGGTGCGGGTCCGGTGGTCGGGCCGTCGGGGTCGGCCGTGGCGGCGATGACGTCCTTCTCGGCGCGGGCGTGCCGGGGCGGGACGGCGAGCCGGAGCACGTCGGCGAGGCTGCCGGCGTACCGGTCGGCGACCGCGCGGGCCAGCCGGGCGATCTCCGGGGCCAGCACCGGCACCGGGGAGACCACCTTCTCCAGGTACGCCAGCCGGGGGTGGTCGGACTCCTCGACCCGCGCCAGCAGCCAACCGTCGACGAGCTGGCCGGCGAAGCGCACCTTCACGCGTACGCCCGGCTGCGCCGCGGCGTCCAGCTCGGCCGGGACCAGGTAGTCGAACGGGCGGTCGAGGTGGGCCAGGGGCAGGTCCACGCAGACGCGAGCGACCGGCGACCCTTCGGCGGGTCGCCGGTCGCTGCGCCTGGTGCCGGTCAGGCTCCCGCGGCCGACTTGAGGTCGGCGGCCCGGTCGGTGCTCTCCCAGGTCAGATCCGGCAGCTCGCGACCGAAGTGGCCGTACGCGGCGGTCTGCTGGTAGATCGGGCGGAGCAGGTTGAGGTCCCGGATGATGGCGGCCGGGCGCAGGTCGAAGACCTCGGCGACGGCCTTCTCGATCGAGGCGACCGGCACGGTCTCGGTGCCGAAGGTCTCGATGAACAGGCTGACCGGGTGCGCCTTGCCGATCGCGTACGCGACCTGCGCCTCGCAGCGCTCGGCGAGGCCGGCGGCGACCACGTTCTTGGCGACCCAGCGCATCGCGTACGCGGCGGAGCGGTCCACCTTGGACGGGTCCTTGCCGGAGAAGGCGCCGCCGCCGTGGCGGGCGTAGCCGCCGTAGGTGTCGACGATGATCTTCCGGCCGGTGAGGCCGGCGTCGCCCATCGGGCCGCCGATCTCGAACCGCCCGGTCGGGTTGACCAGCAGCCGGTAGCCCTCGGTGTCCAGGCCGAGGCCCTCCAGCTCGGGCGTGATGACGTGCTCCCGGACGTCCGGGGTGAGCAGCGATTCGAGCGAGATGTCGGCGGCGTGCTGGCTGGAGACGACGACCGTGTCGAGGCGGACCGGCCGCAGGCCGTCGTACTCGATGGTCACCTGGGTCTTGCCGTCCGGCCGCAGGTACGGGACGGTGCCGTCCTTGCGCACCGCGGCCAGGCGGCGGGCCAGCCGGTGGGCCAGCGCGATCGGCAGCGGCATCAGCTCGGGGGTCTCCGAACAGGCGAAGCCGAACATCATGCCCTGGTCGCCGGCGCCCTGCGCGTCCAGCGCGCTCTCCGACCCGCCGGTACGCAGCTCGAACGCGTTGTCCACGCCCTGCGCGATGTCCGGGGACTGGGCGCCGATCGAGACGCTGACGCCGCAGGAGGCGCCGTCGAAGCCCTTCTTCGACGAGTCGTACCCGATCTCCAGGATCGTCTCGCGGACGATGGTCGGGATGTCGGCGTACGCCTTGGTGGTGACCTCGCCGGCGACGTGGACCTGACCCGTGGTGATCAGGGTCTCGACCGCGACCCGGCTGTGCGGGTCCTTGGCCAGCAGCGCGTCGAGAATGCCGTCACTGATCTGGTCGGCGATCTTGTCCGGGTGGCCTTCCGTGACCGATTCGGACGTGAAGAGACGTGTCACGGCACTCCTAAGCATGTGAAATCTTTTGAAAGGTCACTCGGCGGCAGTTTAGTCACCGTGATCCAGGGTGACCCGACGAACGCTGAGGTGACCAGTCGTCAGGACAATTCGGTCAGTCTCGCCGCCACGAGGTCCCAGACGGCGTCGGCCAGGTCCTCCTTCGGCTGCTCGGGCAGCCGGTGCACGGCCCCGTCCGCCCCGATCACCGTGGCGGCGTTGGTCTCGGCGCCGAAGACCTTGTCCACGCCCACCTCGTTGATCACGATCAGGTCCGCCCGCTTGCGGGCGAGCTTGGCCCGCCCGTTCGCCTCGGCGTCCCCGGTCTCGGCGGCGAAGACCACCAGCACCTGCTCCGGCCGGCGACATCGGCCCAGCTCGGCGGCGATGTCGGGGTTGGTGACCAGCTCGATGGTGGGCGCGCTGCCGTCGTCCGACTTCTTGATCTTACCCGGCGCGTACGTGGCCGGGCGGAAGTCGGCGGGGGCGGCGGCCATCACCACGGCGTCCGCGTCCGCGGCCGCCTCCAGGGTCGCCTTGCGCAGCTCCTCGGTGGTGCCGACCCGGACCAGGTCCACGCCCGCCGGGTCGGCGAGCGCGACGTTGGCCGAGATCAGCGTGACCCGGGCGCCGCGGGCGACGGCGGCGCGGGCGAACGCGTACCCCTGCTTGCCGGAGGACCGGTTGCCGAGGAAACGGACCGGGTCGAGCGGCTCGCGGGTGCCGCCCGCGGTGACCACGAGGTGCCGGCCGGCCAGGTCGGCCGGGGCGGCGACGCCCCGGGCGAGGGCACGGCGGGCGATCGCGAAGATCTCCGCCGGGTCGGGCAGCCGGCCCTTGCCGGTGTCGGCGCCGGTGAGCCGGCCGACGGCCGGCTCGATCACCCGGACGCCCCGGGCGCGCAGCGTCGCCACGTTGGCGACGGTGGCCGGGTGCTCCCACATCTCGGTGTGCATCGCCGGCGCGAGCACGACCGGGCAGCGGGCGGTCAGCAGGGTGTTGGTGAGCAGGTCGTCGGCGAGCCCGTGGGCGGCCTTGGCGAGCAGGTCGGCGGTCGCCGGGGCCACCACCACGAGGTCGGCGTGCTGGCCGAGCCGGACGTGCGGAACCTCGTGCACGTCGGACCAGACGTCGTCGGCGACCGGCTGGCCGGAGAGCGCGGCCCAGGTCGGCGCCCCGACGAAGCGGAGCGCCGACGCGGTCGGCACGACCCGGACCCGGTGGCCCGACTCGGTGAAGAGCCGGAGCAGCTCACACGCCTTGTAGGCGGCGATGCCGCCACCGACCCCGAGGACGATCTCGGCGGTCATCGGCGCGGGTGAGACTTACGGCTGGTCGGTCGGCTCGGCGGTGAGCAGACCGGCGTTGATCTCGCGCATAGCGATGGAGAGCGGCTTCTCCTGCGGAGTGGTCTCCACGAGCGGGCCGACGTACTCCAGCAGGCCCTCGCCGAGCTGGCTGTAGTAGGCGTTGACCTGGCGCGCGCGCTTCGCGGCGAAGATCACCAGCGCGTACTTCGAGGTCGTCTTCTCGAGGAGCTCGTCGATCGGCGGGTTGGTGATGCCCTCGGGGTTGGTGGCGATGGATCCCACGGATAAACCTCTGCGTCGTGTGCGCCGCCCGCAAGCGGTGGCTCTCAACCGCTCAGGTGCGGTTGGGCCGGAGCCAGAAAGGAAGAACCGAGCAAGCCTACCAGCTCGCCGGCCGCGCGCTCGGTCCGGTCGTGCCGCACGGCGTGTGCGAAGGCCGCCGCCACGGCCGGGTCCGGCCGGTACGCCGCCGGGGTGAGGAGCACCAGCTGCGCGTCGGGCACGGCGGCCCGGACGGCGAGCGCGCCGGGCAGGTCCAGCGGGAGCAGCACGGGCCGACCCTCGGCGAGCCGGGCGCGCACCCCCTCGCGGGGCACCCCGCGCCGGTACGGCCCGACCCGGCTCCACTCCAGCAGCTCGTCGGCCGCGATCATCCGGTCGAACGCGGCCGGGTCGAGGAAGAGCCGGTCGACCCCGGGCACCTCGCCGGGACACCGGGGCCGGGTGGTCGCGGGCACGGGCCGCCACACCGACGGAAGGCGCGCCCGGATCAGCTCGACGACACTCTCCCGGCCGTCCCCCGAAGGTCCGGCCAGGACAGTGAGCCGAGCCGCCGGGCGCGCCTCGTCATCCGTGCTCACCGCTTGTTTCTACACGCCTGGGGCGCTCAGTTGGCGGCGAACTCTCCAAGCAGAGCCTTGCGCTGCTGCTCGCCCAGGCCGCGCAGGCGACGGCTGTCGGCGATCTTGAGCTTCTCCATGATCTGGGTGGCCCGGATCTTGCCGATGCCCGGCATCGCCTGCAGCACGGCCGACACCTTGAGCTTGCCGACGACGTCGTCGGACTCGGCCTGCTCAAGCACGGTGGCGAGGCTGGTCTTGCCCTGCTTGAGGTCCTCCTTCAGCTTGGCACGGGCCTTGCGGATCTCCGCGGCCTTCTCCAGCGCGGCAGCGCGCTGCTCGGGGGTCAGTGACGGGAGCGGCACCAGTTCTCCTCAGGTCCCTCATGCGGCGGGCGGGGCGCACCACCGCTGCTGTGAAACGTGGTGTCGCTGGCAACCAAAGGGGTCCGTGGTTCCCAGCGCGGGGAAAACTAGCGGTCAACGGAGTTTTCGGCAACGTGGACGCGCGAAGATCAACGTAAAGTGACCGAGCCGTCAGTCAGTCACGCACCGGCCAGGGCGGCCCGGCAGTCGGCCAGCACCCGGTCGGCGGCGGCCCGCAGGGCGGCCGCGTCGGGGCCGGCGTTGAGCACCTCGCGGGAGTAGGACGGCAGCACCGAGGGCAGGCTGGAGCCGAAGACGGTCCGCAGGTCGGCCGCCGTGGCGCCCTGCGCGCCCAGCCCGGGAGCGAGCAGCGGACCGTGCACGGCGGAGAGGTCGTGACCGGTGTCACCGATCGTCGCGCCGACCACCAGACCGAAGCTGCCGAGCGGCTCGGCACCCCGGTTGAGCTGGGAAATCTCGTCGATGACGGTCTGCGCGACGGTGCGCCCGTCGGCCGTGACGGCACGCTGCACGGCGGCGCCCTCCGGGTTGGAGGTGAGCGCCAGGACGAAGACCCCGCCCCCGTGCGCGGCGGCCAGCTCGAACATCGGCGCGAGCGAACCTACTCCGAGGTAGGGACTCGCCGTGACCGCGTCGACATACAGCGGGCTGGATGGATCGAGGTACGCCGAGGCGTACGCGCTGACCGTCGAGCCGATGTCGCCGCGCTTGACGTCGAGGAGAACGAGCGCGCCACAATTTCGCAACTGTCGGATAGTTGACTCAAGGATTCCGACGCCCCGCGAACCGAACCGCTCGAAGAACGCCGACTGGGGCTTGACCACCGCGACCCGGTCGCCGAGCGCCTCCACCACCGTCCTGCTGAACCGCTCCAGGCCCTCGACGTCGTCGGACAGCCCCCAGCGGGCCAGCAGCCCGGGGTGCGGGTCGATGCCCACGCAGAGCGGCCCCCGCTCGGCCACAGCCCGGTGCAGGCGGGCGCCGAAGCTCTCCATCGCGACTCTTCCTCTCCTTCGCGCGGCATCGCGCCGCGGTCTGCGACGGGTACGCCGTCGCCCGTGTCGTCCGGCCCGCGGCCGGCTCGTCGGCCCGGAGCGGGCCGTACGCGGGCTCAGCCCGCCTTGACCGCCGCCTCGATGCCGGCCGCGATCCGCGCCACGTCGGCCTCGTCGGTGACGTACGGCGGCATGGTGTAGACCAGGTCGCGGAACGGCCGCAGCCAGACGCCCTGGGCGACCGCGGCTGCGGTGGCCCGGGGCAGGTCCACGTCGTGGTCGAGCTGGACCACGCCGATCGCGCCGAGCACCCGCACGTCGACCACCCCGGGCGCGCCGCGCAGCGGCTCCAGACCGGCCCGCAGGCCGGCGGAGATCCTCCCGACCTGCCCGGCCCAGTCCCCGGCCGCCAGCAGGCCCAGGGAGGCGTTGGCGACCGCGCAGGCGAGCGGGTTGCCCATGAAGGTGGGCCCGTGCGCGAGCACCCCGTCCGCGGAGATCCCCCGGGCCACCTCGGCGGTGCACAGGGCGGCGGCCAGGGTGAGGTAGCCGCCGGTGAGCGCCTTGCCGACGCAGAGCACGTCCGGGGCGACCCCGGCGTGCTCGGCGGCGAACATCGTCCCGGTGCGGCCGAACCCGGTGGCGATCTCGTCGAAGACCAGCAGGATGCCGTGCGCCCGGGTCACCTCGCGCAGCACCCGCAGGTAGTGCGGGTGGTGGAAGCGCATGCCGCCGGCCCCCTGGACCACCGGTTCGACGATCACCGCGGCCAGCTCGTCGGCGTGCCGCTCCACCGCGTCCACCAGGGCCGCCTCGTACGCCGGGTCCGGCGGGGTGTCGAACCCGCCGGGCGGCACCGGCGCGAAGACCTGCCGGGGCAGCACGTCGCCCCAGAGGTGGTGCATGCCGCCCTCCGGGTCGCAGACGCTCATCGGGTGGAAGGTGTCGCCGTGATAGCCGCCCCGCCAGGTGCCCAGCCGGCGCCGCTCCGGCCGCCCGGTGGCCCGCTGCCACTGCAGGCACATCTTCACCGCCACCTCGACGCTGACCGAGCCGGAGTCGGCGAGGAAGACGTGCTCCAGCCCGTCCGGAGCCAGCTCCACCAGGGTGCGGGCCAGGCGTACCGCGGGCTCGTGGGTGAGCCCGCCGAACATCACGTGACTCATCCGGCCGAGCTGCGCGGTGACGGCGGCGTCCAGCACCGGGTGCCGGTAGCCGTGGATCGCCGCCCACCAGGACGACATCCCGTCGACCAGCTCCCGGCCGTCGGCCAGCCGCAGCCGTACGCCCTCGGCGCTGTCCACGACGTACGGCGGGCTGGCCGGCGGCAGCGCCGCGTACGGGTGCCAGACGTGCCGGCGGTCGGCGGCGAGGATCTCCTCGGGCGTCACGGCTTCTCCTTCGTGGTGGGGCCGGCGCCGGACGGCGTGGTGAGGTCGGCGCCGGACGGCGTGGTGAGGTCGGCGCCGGACGGCGTGGTCGGTCAGCGTCGGACGGCCGCCCGCGCCGCCGACCGGACCAGGGCCGGGCCGCGGTAGATGAACCCGGTGTAGAGCTGGACCAGGCTGGCCCCGGCGTCGAACATCCGGGCCGCGTCGTCCGGGTCGAGAATGCCGCCGACCCCGATCACCGGCAGCCGGCCGCCGGTCTCCCGGTGCACGAAGGCGACCACCTCACGGGCGCGCCCGGCCAGCGGCCGCCCGGAGAGGCCGCCGGTCTCCGCGCCGCGCGCCCGGTCGGCCGGGGCGAGCCCGTCCCGGGCCAGCGTGGTGTTGGTGGCGATCACCCCGGCCGCCCCGCGGTCGAGGCAGACCTCCAGCAGCTCGGCAATGGCCGGCCCGGTGAGGTCCGGGGCGATCTTCACCAGCACCGGTTTCTCGCCGGCCAGCGCCGCCAGCAGCGCGTCCAGGTGGGACCGGTCCTGAAGGGACCGCAGGCCCGGTGTGTTCGGTGAGGACACGTTGACCGCGAAGTAGTCGCCGTGCTCCTTCAGCGCCCGGTAGGACGCCAGGTAGTCCTCGACCGCCTCGTCCAGCGGGGTCACCTTGGACTTGCCGAGCGAGATGCCCAGCGGTACGCCGATCGGGCGCGACAGCGCCGCCAGCCGGGCCGCCAGGGCCTCCGCGCCGGCGTTGTTGAAGCCCATCCGGTTGACCACGGCCTCGCTGTCGCGCAGCCGGAACAGCCGGGGCCGGGGATTGCCCGGCTGGGCGTGCGCGGTGACCGTGCCGACCTCGACGAAACCGAAGCCGAGCGCCGGCCAGGCCGGCAGTGCGACGCCGTTCTTGTCCATCCCGGCCGCCAGCCCCACCGGGTTCGGAAAGTCCACCCCGAACACCGTGCGCGGCGCGGACCGGAAGTACCGCGCCCGCAGCGCCCCCAGCACCGCCGGCCGCCGCGACACCGCGGCCAGCCGCTCCAACGTCCACTCGTGCGCCCGCTCGGCGTCCGCGCCCCCGATTCGGAACAGCCCCGGCCGCACCACCCTCTCGAAGATCACGCCCCGCCTCCCCGACCGGCCCGGCCGATCATGGAGTTGACGGCGAAGTCGATCTCCTCGACCGCCGCCAACCTCATGATCGACGGATCACGGGCGGTCACTCGCCGGCTCGCAGGGCGGCGTGGAGGTCCTGGAGGGGGCGGACCTGGAGGTCGCCGCGGATGCGCGCCTCGATGCCCATCACCGCCGCCGCCGCGCCGGGCACCGTGGTGATGCAGGGGATGTCGGCGGTGACGGCGGCGCTGCGGATCTCGTAGCCGTCGGAGCGGGCGCTCGCGCCGGAGCCCTGCGGGGTGTTCACCACCAGGGCCACGTCGCCGCCGAGGATCAGCGACACAGCGTCCTCGCCCTGGCCCGACTCGTAGTGCTTGCGGATCTGCTCGCAGGCGATACCGTGCCGGCGCAGCACCTCGGCCGTGCCGGTGGTGGCGACGATCTCGAAGCCCAGGTCGGCCAGGCGCTTGATCGGGAAGATCATGCCGCGCTTGTCCCGGTTGGCGACCGAGACGAAGATCTTGCCGGCGGTCGGCAGCGACCCGTACGCGGCGGCCTGCGACTTGGCGAAGGCCTGGCCGAAGCCGGTGTCGATGCCCATCACCTCGCCGGTGGACTTCATCTCCGGGCCGAGCAGCACGTCGATGCCCTTGCCCGACGGGGTGCGGAACCGCTTGAACGGCAGCACCGCCTCCTTGACCGCGATCGGGGCGTCGGCCGGCATGGTGCCGCCGTCCCCGGTGGGCGGCAGCATCCCCTCGCCGCGCAGCTCGGCGATGGTGGCGCCGAGCGCGATCCGGGCCGCCGCCTTGGCCAGCGGCACCGCGGTGGCCTTGGAGACGAACGGCACGGTCCGGGAGGCGCGCGGGTTCGCCTCCAGCACGTAGAGCATGTCGCCCTGGAGCGCGTACTGGACGTTGAGCAGGCCCTTCACCCCGACCCCGCGGGCGATCGCCTCGGTGTAGCGGCGCACCTGGACCAGGTGCGAGCCGGCCAGGGTGATCGGCGGCAGCGCGCAGGACGAGTCGCCGGAGTGGATGCCGGCCTCCTCGATGTGCTCCATCACCCCGCCGAGGTAGACGTCGCCGTCGGCGTCGACCAGCGCGTCCACGTCGATCTCGATGGCGTCGTCGAGGAACCGGTCCACCAGCACCGGGTGGTCGGGCGAGATGTCGGTGGCCCGGCCGATGTAGTCCCGCAGCGTGGCGTCGTCGTAGACGATCTCCATGCCCCGGCCGCCGAGCACGTACGACGGGCGGACCAGCACCGGGTAGCCGATCTCGTCGGCGATCGCCTTCGCCTCGTCGTACGAGATGGCCATGCCGTGCGCCGGGGCGCGCAGCCCGGCCCGGGCCAGCACGGCGCCGAACGCGCCACGCTCCTCGGCCAGGTGGATCGACTCCGGCGAGGTGCCGACCACCGGCACGCCGGCGTTCTTCAGCCGCTGGGCCAGGCCGAGCGGGGTCTGCCCGCCGAGCTGCACGATCACCCCGATCACGCCGGGACCGCCGGCCGCCCTGCCGGAGGAGTCCTCGGCGTGCCACACCTCGAGGACGTCCTCGAAGGTCAGCGGCTCGAAGTAGAGCCGATCGGCGGTGTCGTAGTCGGTGGAGACGGTCTCCGGGTTGCAGTTGACCATGACGGTCTCGTAGCCCACCTCCCGCAGCGCCATGACCGCGTGCACGCAGGAGTAGTCGAACTCGATGCCCTGGCCGATCCGGTTCGGCCCGGAACCCAGGATGATCACCTTGGGCCGGTCCGAGGGCGCGACCTCGGTCTCCTGGTCGTACGTCGAGTAGTGGTAGGGCGTGGTGGCCTCGAACTCGGCGGCGCAGGTGTCCACGGTCTTGTAGACCGGGCGCACGCCGAGCCGGTGGCGCAGGGTGCGGACGCCGTCCTCGGCGGCCAGCTCCGGGCGGAGCGCGGCGAGCTGCCGGTCGGAGAGGCCGGCCCGCTTGGCCCGGCGCAACAGGTCGGCGTCGAGCACCGGGGCGTCGGCGATCTCGGCGCGCAGCTCCACCAGCGCGGCGATCTGGTCCAGGAACCACGGGTCCATGCCGCCGGACGCCTCGGCCACCTCGGCGATCGACGCGCCCAGGCGCAGCGCCCGCTCGACGGTGTAGAGCCGGCCGTCGTGCGGCATGCGCAGCGCGGCGAGGGTGTTCTCCTTCGTCGCGCCGGCCGGGTCGGGCTGGGTCCAGAACCCACCGCGCTTGGTTTCCATCGAGCGCATCGCCTTGTTCAGCGCCTCGGTGAAGTTCCGGCCGAGGCTCATCGCCTCGCCGACCGACTTCATGGTGGTGGTCAGCTCCGGGTCCGCGCCGGGAAACTTCTCGAACGCGAACCGGGGGATCTTCACCACCACGTAGTCCAGGGTCGGCTCGAACGCCGCCGGGGTCTTCAGGGTGATGTCGTTGGGGATCTCGTCCAGGGTGTAGCCGATGGCCAGCTTCGCGGCGATCTTGGCGATCGGGAAGCCGGTGGCCTTCGACGCCAGGGCCGAGGAACGGGACACCCGGGGGTTCATCTCGATCACGACGATCCGGCCGTCGGCCGGGTTGACCGCGAACTGGATGTTGCAGCCGCCGGTGTCCACCCCGACCTCGCGCAGCACCGCGATACCGAGGTCGCGCAGCCGCTGGTACTCCCGGTCGGTGAGGGTCATCGCCGGTGCCACGGTGACGCTGTCGCCGGTGTGCACACCCATCGGGTCGACGTTCTCGATCGAGCAGACCACCACCACGTTGTCGTGGCGGTCGCGCATGAGTTCGAGCTCGTACTCCTTCCAGCCGAGCACGCTCTCCTCGATGAGCACCTCGTGCACCGGGCTGGCGGCCAGGCCGGCGCCGGCGATCCGCGTCAGGTCCTCGTCGGTGTGCGCCATGCCGGAGCCGAGGCCGCCCATGGTGAACGACGGCCGGATCACCACCGGCAGGCCCAGCTCGCCGACGGTCCCGCGGACCTCGTCCATCGAGTGGCAGACCCGCGAGCGGGGCACCAGCGAGGACGGGTCGTCCAGGCCCAGGCGTACGCCGGCCTTGGCCACGATGTCCTTGAACAGCTGCCGGTCCTCGCCCCGGTTGATCGCCTCGATGTTGGCGCCGATCAGCTCGACACCGTACTTCTCCAGGACGCCGGCCTCGTGCAGGGCGACCGCGGTGTTCAGCGCGGTCTGCCCGCCCAGGGTGGGCAGCAGCGCGTCGGGGCGCTCCTTGGCGATGACCAGCTCGACGAACTCCGGGGTGATCGGCTCGACGTACGTGGCGTCGGCGAACTCCGGGTCCGTCATGATGGTCGCCGGGTTGGAGTTGACCAGGCTGACCCGGATCCCCTCGCTGCGCAGCACCCGGCAGGCCTGGGTGCCGGAGTAGTCGAACTCGCAGGCCTGCCCGATCACGATCGGCCCGGAGCCGATCACCAGGACGTGCTTGAGGTCGGTCCGCTTAGGCATTCTTGCCGCCTTCGATGAGCTCGGCGAAACGGTCGAACAGGTAGTCCGCGTCGTGCGGGCCGGCTGCCGCCTCCGGGTGGTACTGGACGGTGAAGGCGGGCACGTCCTTCGCCCGCAGCCCCTCGACCACGTTGTCATTGAGGCAGACGTGCGACACCTGGACGGCGCCGAACTCGGTGTCGATCACCTGGTCGGGGACGACCGCCCCGTGCGCCGCGCCGGGCACCTCGACGGCGAAGCCGTGGTTGTGGCTGGTCACCTCGACCTTGCCGGTGACCCGGTCGAGCACCGGCTGGTTGATGCCGCGGTGGCCGTACCCCAGCTTGTAGGTGCCGAAGCCGAGCGCCCGGCCGAGGATCTGGCTGCCGAAGCAGATGCCGAACAGCGGGATCCGCCGGCCGAGCACCTCGCGGGCCAGCGCTACCGGGCCGTCGGCGGTCGCCGGGTCGCCCGGGCCGGGCGAGAAGAAGACCGCGTCCGCCCCGGTGGCGAGCAGGTCCTCGATGGTGGAGCCGGCGGGCAGCACGTGGGTGGTGACGCCGCGGGCGGCGAGCCGGCGCGGCACGTTGCGCTTGATACCCAGGTCCAGCGCGGCGACCGTGAACCGGTGCGCGCCCTGCGCCTCGACGACGTACGGCTTGGCGGTGGTCACCTCGGCGGAGAGGTCGGCGCCGACCATCTGCGGCGACCGGCGGACCCGCTCCAGCAGGGCGCGCGGGTCGTCGTCGACGCTGGAGATGCCGACCCGCATGGCGCCGCGCTCGCGCAGGTGGCGGGTGAGCGCCCGGGTGTCGACGCCGCTGATGCCGACCACGCCCTCGGCGGCGAGCCGGTCCTCCAGGCCGCCGGTGGACCGCCAGTTGGAGCCGATCCGGGCCGGGTCCCGGACCACGTACCCGGCGACCCAGATCCGGCCGGACTCGTCGTCCTCGGCGTTCACGCCGGTGTTGCCGATGTGCGGGGCGGTCTGCACCACCACCTGCCGGTGGTACGAGGGGTCGGTGAGGGTCTCCTGGTAACCGGTCATGCCGGTGTTGAAGACCGCCTCACCGAAGGTCTCCCCGACGCTGCCGTACGCCTCGCCGTGGAAGGTGCGCCCGTCCTCGAGGACGAGAATCGCGCTTCTGCGCTTCGCCATTTACTTGACAGCCTTTCCGTCCAGGACCGTCGGCTCGCCGCGCAGGAAGGTCGCCACGATGCGACCCGGCAGCGCCATGCGGGCGTACGGGGTGTTGCGACTACGACTGGCCAGCTCCGCCGGCTCGATGACGCGACGGGCGGCCGGGTCGACCAGGGTCAGGTTGGCCGGCACCCCCGGGGCGGGGTCGACGCCGTGCCCGTCCAGGCCGGCGATCCGGGCCGGGGCGCGGGACATCCGCTCGGCGATCAGGTCCCACTGCGGGCCGAGCACGTCCAGCGCGATGGAGAGCGCGGTCTCCAGTCCGAGCATGCCCGGCCGGGCGTACGCCCACTCGCACTCCTTGTCCTCCACGGCGTGCGGGGCGTGGTCGGTGGCGACGATGTCGATCACGCCCTCGGCCAGGGCCGCCCGGAGCGCGGCCACGTCGCTCGCGGTCCGCAGCGGCGGATTGACCTTGTAGACCGGGTCGTAGGTGGTCGCCTTCTCATCGGTCAGCAGCAGGTGGTGCGGGGTGACCTCGGCGGTGACCTTGACCCCGCGCGCCTTGGCGTGCCGGAGCACCTCGACACTGCCCGCGGTGGAGACGTGGCAGATGTGCAGCCGGCTGCCGACGTGCTCGGCCAGCAGCACGTCCCGGGCGATGATCGCCTCCTCGGCGACCGCCGGCCAGCCGGTCAGCCCGAGCCGGGTGGAGACCTCGCCCTCGTGCATCTGCGCGCCCTCGGTGAGCCGGGGCTCCTCGGCGTGCTGGGCGATCACCCCGTCGAACGCCTTGACGTACTCCAGGGCGCGGCGCATCAGCTTCGGGTCGGCGACGCAGTGCCCGTCGTCGGAGAAGATCCGCACCCGGGCCGCCGAGTCGGCCATCGCGCCCAGCTCGGCCAGGCGCTCGCCGGCCAGCCCGACGGTGACCGCGCCGATCGGCTGCACGTCGACCAGCCCGGCCTCCCGGCCGAGCCGCCAGACCTGCTCGACCACGCCGGCGGTGTCGGCCACCGGGGAGGTGTTCGCCATCGCGCAGACCGCGGTGTAGCCGCCCAGCGCGGCCGCCCGGGAGCCGGACTCGACCGTCTCGGCGTCCTCCCGGCCCGGCTCGCGCAGGTGGGTGTGCAGGTCGACCAGGCCGGGCAGGGCCACCAGGCCGGTGGCGTCGAGCACGGTGGCGTCGGGCGCGGTCAGCCCCGCGCCGGTCTGCGCCACCACGCCGTCGCGGATCAGCAGGTCGGTCGGCTCGGCGCCGACCACGCTGACGTTCTTGATCAGGTACGCGGTCACCGGTTGTTCCCTCCGAGCAGCAGGTAGAGGACGGCCATCCGCACGGAGACCCCGTTGGCGACCTGTTCGACGATGGTGGAGCGGGGTGAGTCGGCCACCTCGGGCGTGATCTCCATGCCCCGGTTCATCGGGCCGGGGTGCATGACGATCGCGTGCTCGGGCAGCCGGCGCATGCGCGGCCCGTCCAGCCCGTAGCGGCGGGCGTACTCGCGGGCCGAGGGGAAGTAGGAGTCGTTCATCCGCTCCCGTTGCACCCGCAGCATCATCACCACGTCCACACCGGGAAGAACGGCGTCGAGGTCGTAGGAGACGTCGGTGCCCGGCGCGAGGGCGGCGGCGATATCCACCGGGATCAGGGTCGGCGGGCCGACGAGGGTGACCTTGGCGCCGAGGGTGGACAGCAGCAGCACGTTGGAGCGGGCCACCCGGGAGTGCAGCACGTCGCCGACGATCGCCACGTGCAGGCCGGCGAGCCGGCCCAGCCGGGAGCGCATCGTGTACGCGTCGAGCAGCGCCTGGGTGGGGTGCTCGTGGGTGCCGTCGCCGGCGTTGACCACCGACCCGTCCACCCAGTTGGCCAGCCGGTGCGGGGCGCCGGAGGCGGGGTGTCGGACGACCACCGCGTCGGCCCCCATGGCCTGGAGGGTGAGCGCGGTGTCCTTCAGGCTCTCGCCCTTGGCCACGCTGGAGCCCTTGGCGGAGAAGTTGATCACGTCGGCGCTGAGCCGCTTGGCGGCCGCCTCGAAGGAGATCCGGGTCCGGGTCGAGTCCTCGTAGAAGAGGTTGACCACGGTCCGGCCGCGCAGGGCGGGCAGCTTCTTCACCTCGCGGCCGGCGACGGTGGCCATCTCGGCGGTGGTGTCCAGGATCTGGGTGGCGGTGGCCGCGTCCAGGTCGGCGCCGGAGAGCAGGTGGCGGATCATGAGGGGGTCCCCCCGTACAGCTTGACCTCGTCGGCGCCGTCGGTCTCGGCGAGGGTGACCTTGACGCTCTCGGCGAGCGCGGTCGGGATGTTCTTGCCGACGTAGTCGGCGCGGATGGGCAGCTGACGGTGGCCGCGGTCGACCAGGACGGCGAGCTGCACGGAGGCCGGGCGGCCGACGTCGCTGAGCGCGTCGAGCGCGGCCCGCACGGTGCGGCCGGAGAAGAGCACGTCGTCGACGAGGATCACCCGCTTGCCGTCGATCCCGCCGGACGGCAGGTCGGTCGGGCCGACCGCGCGGGTGGCGTGCCGGCGCAGGTCGTCGCGGTAGAGGGTGATGTCGAGCACGCCGACCGGGACGGTCACGTCCTCGAAGGTGGTGATCCGGGCGGCGAGCCGCCTCGCCAGGGGCACGCCCCGGGTGGGGATGCCGAGCAGCACGGTGTCGGCGGCGCCCTGGGTCTTCTCCAGGATCTGGTGGGCGATGCGGTCGACCACCCGCGACACGTCGGCGGCGGCGAGGATCACCTTCACCGAGGGTTGTCGCGGCGGCGACGACTGGGCAGCCGGTGGGTAGGCCACGGCGGACCTCCTTCCCCGCCTCACGGGACGGGTCGTTAAAGGACGTCTGGATGACCGGGCGGGCCCCGCGGGGCCCGGACCGGGGCTTCACGCCACGTTACCAGCGGTCACCGGGCCGACCGCCGCCGGTACTGACCCCCGAGCCAGGGTGGAGAAATGCGGACAACCTTCGCGTGCTCCCACTCCCGGCCCTCTCGAACACTTGACCGCGTGTCGCAATCCCCGTACCGTCACGCTCCGTAGCGATAGCTGGGAGAACCCCGAGCAGCACTGGGAGTGTCCGAATGCCCTCTGAATACGCCAAGTCGCTGGGCGCCCGCCTGCGCTCCATCCGCCAGCAGCAGGGCCTGTCCCTGCAGGGTGTGGAGGAGAAGTCGAACGGGCGGTGGAAGGCCGTGGTGGTCGGCTCGTACGAGCGTGGCGACCGGGCCGTCACCGTGTCCCGCCTGGCGGAGCTGGCCGACTTCTACCGCGTTCCCGTCTCGGAGCTGCTGCCCGACGGCAGTGGGGTGCGCCACGAGCCCACCAGCAAGATCGTCCTGGACCTGGAGCGGCTCTACGACGAGGCCTCCGAGGACCTCGCCTACGTGGCCCGGTACGCCCGCGCCATCCAGCAGCAGCGTGGCGACTACAACGGCCGGGTGCTCTCCATCCGCGCCGACGACCTGCGCGCCCTGGCCATCGTCTACGACGCCTCGCCGTCGGGCCTGATCGAGCGGCTCACCGAGCACGGTGTGCTGGTCGCCGACCCCCGCGCGTTCTTCGCGTCCTGACCGACCGCTGTCGCACACAGAGGGCCCGTGCCGTCCGGCACGGGCCCTCTGTGTCTGTCGTTGCTGTGTGGAATGCCTCAGCGGGTGGCGTACTCGGCGATCCGGCCGAGCAGGCCGTTGAGGAAGCGCGGCGAGTCGTCGGTCGACATCTGCCGGGCCAGCTCGACCGCCTCGCTGATCGCCACCGCGTCGTCGATCTCGTCGACGTAGAGCAGCTCGTACACGGCGATCCGGGCGAGGTTGCGGTCGACGACCGGCATCCGGTCCAGCGTCCAACCCTCGGCGTAGCTGGCGATCACCTCGTCGATCCGGTCGAGGTGCGCCGCGACGCCCTCGACCAGGCCCACCGCGTAGCCCAGGTGCTCCGGGCGGGGCTTCTCGATCCGCTCGACGTAGCCGGCGAGCACCTCCACCGGCGGCCGGTCCCGCAGGTCGGCCTCGAAGAGCACGTCCAGCGCCCGCTTGCGCGCCTTGCGGCGCGCCGGCATCTGCTGCTTGGAACCCTCGGCCATCAGGCTCGGCCGAGGTAACGGCCGTCGCGGGTGTCGACCTTGATCTTCTCGCCGGTGGTGATGAAGAGCGGCACCTGCACAGTCGCGCCGGTCTCGACGGTGGCCGGCTTGTTGCCGCCGGTCGACCGGTCGCCCTGCAGGCCCGGCTCGGTGTACGTGATCTCGAGCACCACGGAGGTCGGCAGCTCGATGTAGAGCGGCACGCCCTCGTGGGTGGCGACGGTCGCCTCGGCCTCGGGGAGGAGGTAGTTGGCCGCCTCGCCCACGGTGCCGTCGGGAACGGTGATCTGGTCGAACGTCTCCAGGTCCATGAAGACGTAGTCCTCGCCGTCGGCGTAGAGGTACTGCATGGTGCGCTTGTCGACGGTCGCGGTGTCGACCTTGGTGCCCGCGTTGAAGGTCTTGTCGACCACCTTGCCGGACAGCACGTTCTTCAGCGTGGTACGCACGAACGCGCCACCCTTACCGGGCTTGACGTGCTGGAACTCGACGACGGCCCACAGCTCGCCGTCGAGGTTGAGTACCAGGCCGTTCTTGAGGTCGTTGGTGGTGGCCATTTCCTGCCTTGATCATCAATTGGCGGACAGACCCAAGAAGTCTACTAGCTGTGTCGAACCGGGTCCGCCGCGCTGCACGCCGCCGCAGCCCGGCCGCCCCCGCCCCGCCCGACCGACGTGCCGAACATCACTCAATGTAACCACACCCGCCACCCCCGGCCCCACCCTCTCGCCGCCTTTGCTCTGCTTCAACGGACGCAACAGGCACCCGCCGTGATCGGCCCTCGGCCACAGCCCGAGCGCTGCCGGCCAGGTCACCGCAGCTCAAGGCGGCGTTGCGTGGATTGAAGCAGAGCAAAGGCGGCGAGGGAGGCTTGCCGGTGTCGCCAGACCGACCACGGCAAGTAATGAGGCGACCAACACCGAGCGCAACCGCCGGCAGAACGCGAGCGAGGCCGGATGGGCCGGGCAGGTCAGGCGCCGGCGGCGAGGCGGGTCGCCAGGTGGTGCAGGGCCAGCCGGTAGCCGTCCACGCCGAGCCCGCAGATCACCCCGGTGGCCACCGCCGACACCACCGAGTGGTGCCGGAACTCCTCCCGGGCGTGGATGTTGGAGATGTGCACCTCGACCAGCGGGCCGCGGAGCATCGCGCAGGCGTCCCGGACGGCGATCGAGTAGTGCGACCAGGCGGCCGGGTTGAGGACCACCGCCCCACCCTCGTCGGCCGCCTCGTGCAGCCAGCCGAGCAGCTCGTGCTCGGCGTCGGTCTGCCGGACCACCACGTCCAGTCCCAGCTCCCGGCCGGCGTCCACGCACATCTTCACCAGGTCGGCGTAGCTGGTCACGCCGTACACGTCGACCTGGCGGGTGCCGAGCCGGCCCAGGTTCGGCCCGTTGAGCACGTAGACCCTCATGCGCTGATCTCCTGGTACGCCTCGTGCAGCAGCTCGTCCGATGGGCCCTCCAGGATCGCCGGCCGGGCCAGCCCGTCCAGCACCACGAACCGCAGGGTGTTCCCCCGGGCCTTCTTGTCCACCCGCATGGTGGCGAGCAGCTCCGGCCAGGCGTCCGCCCGGTAGCCGGTGGGCAGGCCGAGCGCGGCGACCACCGCCCGGTGCCGCTCGGCGGTGGCCGCGTCCAGCCGGCCGGCGAGCCGGGCCAGGGTGGCCGCGTAGACCAGGCCCACCGCGACCGCGTGGCCGTGCCGCCAGCGGTAGCCCTCCACCTTCTCGATCGCGTGGGCCAGGGTGTGCCCGTAGTTGAGCACCTCGCGTACCCCGGACTCGCGCAGGTCCCCGGAGACCACGTCCGCCTTGACCCGCACCGCCCGCTCGATCAGCTCCCGGGCCACCGGCCCGGTCGGGTCCAGCGCGGCGGCCGGGTCCCGCTCGACCAGGTCGAGGATCACCGGGTCGGTGATGAACCCGCACTTGACCACCTCGGCCATGCCGGCGGCCAGGTCGGCCGGGGGCAGGCTGTCCAGGGTCGCCAGGTCGCAGATCACCCCCGCGGGCGGGTGGAAGGCGCCGACCAGGTTCTTGCCGGCCGCCGTGTTGATCCCGGTCTTGCCGCCGACGGCCGCGTCGACCATGCCCAGCAGCGAGGTCGCCACCGGCACCCAGCGCACCCCGCGCAGCCAGCAGGCCGCGACGAAGCCGGCCAGGTCGGTGACCGCGCCGCCGCCCACCCCGACCACGGCGTCGTTACGGGTGAAGCCCGCCTCGCCGAGCCGGTCCCAGCAGGCCGCGGCCACGTCGATGTGCTTGCCCGACTCGGCGTCCGGCACCTCGATCAGCAGCGGCGTCACCCCGGCCGCGCGGACCCGCTCGGCGAGCCTCTCGGCCAGGGCCTTGATCGGGGGCGCGTGCAGGAACGCCACCCGCTCGGCGCCCGGCAGCAGCCGGGGCGGCGGGTCGAGCAGGTCGCGTCCCACCAGCACGTCGTACGGCCGTTCGCCGCCGACCGGGATCCGGGTCACCTCGTCCATGTCCACTCCGTGGCGCGTCAGGGCTTGAGCAGGGCGGCGATCTCGGCGGCGATCTCCTCCGGGGTGCGCCCGTCGGTGACCACGGTCGCGGTCGCCACCTCGGCGTAGAGCGGGCGGCGCTGGTCCATCAGCTGCTTCAGGGTGGCCCGCGGATTGAACGCCAGCAGCGGGCGCCCGGCGCCCAGGCCGACCCGCTTGACCGCGTCGGGCAACTCCACCGACAGGTGCACGACGGTGTGGCCGATCAGCGCGGCGCGGTTGTCCTCGGCGAGCACCGCGCCGCCGCCGAGAGCGAGCACCCCCGCGTGCGAGGCCAGCGCCGCCGCCACCGCGGCCCGTTCGAGGGTACGGAAATGCTCCTCCCCCTCGTCCACGAAGATCTCCGGGATCGGCTTGCCGGCCAGCCCCTCGATGTCGGCGTCGGTGTCCCGGAACGCGACGCCGAGCGCCGCGGCTAGCGCCTCGCCGACCGTGGTCTTGCCGGAGCCGGGCGCCCCGACCAGCACGCAGACCGGCCGGGTGCTCATCTGATCACCAGGGAGTCGAGGTAACCGGCGAGGTTGCGGCGCATCTCGGCGACCGAGTCGCCGCCGAACTTCTCCACCGCCGCCTCGGCCAGCACCAGGGCCACCATCGCCTCGGCGACCACCGCCGCGGCCGGCACCGCGCAGACGTCCGACCGCTGGTTGATCGCGGTGGCCGGCTCGCCGGTGGTGACGTCGACGGTGGACAGCGCCCGGTTGAGTGAGGAGATCGGCTTCATCGCGGCCTTCACCCGCAGCGGCTCGCCGGTGGTGATGCCACCCTCGAGGCCGCCGGCCCGGTCGGTCACCCGGCGTACCCCGGTCGCGGTCGGGATGATCTCGTCGTGCGCGGCGGAGCCCCGGGAGCGGGCCTGCTGCCAGCCGTCGCCGATCTCCACCCCCTTGATCGCCTGGATCGACATGAGTGCGGTGGCCAGCCGGGCGTCGAGCTTGCGGTCCCACTGCACGTGGCTGCCCAGGCCCGGCGGCACCCCGTACGCGAGCACCTCGACCACGCCGCCCAGGGTGTCGGCGGCCTTCTTCGCGGCGTCGACCTCGGCGACCATCCGGGCGCTGGCCTCCGGGTCGAGGCAGCGCAGCGGGTCGGCGTCGATCCGAACGGCGTCCTCCGGCGTCGGCCGCAGACCCGGCTTCACGGCCACCGGGCCCAGCTCCACCACGTGCGAGACGATCTCGATGCCGAGGGCCTGCTTGACCAGCGACTTGGCCACGGTGCCGACGGCGACCCGGGCGGCGGTCTCCCGGGCGCTGGCCCGCTCCAGGATCGGCCGGGCGTCGGTGTGGCCGTACTTCTGCATGCCGGCCAGGTCGGCGTGGCCCGGCCGGGGCCGGGTGAGCGGGGCGTTGCGGGCCTGCCGGGCCAGCTCGTCCGGGTCGACCGGGTCGGCGGACATGACGGTCTGCCACTTGGGCCACTCGGAGTTGCCCACCCGGATCGCCACCGGGCTGCCGATCGTCACGCCGTGCCGGAGCCCGCCGATGATCTCGACCTCGTCCTGCTCGAACGACATCCGGGCGCCCCGGCCGTAGCCGAGCCGGCGCCGGGCCAGCTCACCGGCGATCTCCCCGGTGGTCAGCTCGATGCCGGCGGGCACCCCCTCGAGCAGCGCGACGAGGGCGGGTCCGTGCGATTCACCTGCGGTCAACCAGCGCAACACAGCGGTCAGTCTGTCACGCCCGGTGGTTGCCCCGATGCGCCGCCCGTCCCGTCCCGCCCTGCGGACACGGGCGTCCGCAGGGCGAGGCGGCGGGCGGGTCAGGCCGTCCGGACCGCGATGATCGACTTGGTCAGGCCGAGCATCCGCTCCGCCTGGATCGTGGAGTCCGGGAAGAGGTAGCGCAGCTCCGCCCGACCGATCAGCTCGGTGGTCAGCACCTGCCTCATCGCCGCCTCCCAGGACTTGCCCGGGGTGTACGCCAGCGGCCACTTCCGGGCCACCGCCACCCGGGCCGGCACCGGCAGGAACTGCATGCCGGGCGCCACCCAGTGCGGCTCGACCGGGAAGTACCGGTACGGGGTCTGCACCCAGTGCCGCGGGGCCAACTCGCGGATCGCCTCGGCCATCCGGCGGCGCCGCTCGTGGCCGCCGACGTGCTCCAGCACGCTGTTGCTGAACACCAGGTCGTAGCGGCGGCGCAGGATGGCCGGCGGCAGCTCGCAGGCGTCGGCGTGGTCGGCCTCCGCCCAGTCGGGCAGCTCCGCGGGCAGCGGCTCCAGGTTGACCACGTGCACGTGTCTCGGCCGAACCGGCACCTTCGTCCAGCTGCCCAACCGGCCGCCCAGGTCCAGCACGGACATCTCGGCCAGGTCGGGGAAGGTCTCCGAGAGCCAGCGCGCCCGCTTCGCCCGGCGCTTCGCGCCGTACGAGTCGGGGGAGTCGACCAGGCGGAACCGGAGCGCGTGCAGGGATCCCCGGCGGGCACGGGGGGGTCGCGGTGTTCTGGTCGGTCGTGCGGGTGCCGCTGGCCACGGTCAGCTCCCCCAGTCGAAGGTCATGCCCAGCCGGTCGGCGAGGGCCTGGTTGTACGGCGCGTAGTACCGGGTCAGCTCGTCCCGGACGGCCGGGTCCATGGCGCTGCTGCGCCGATCGTTGAACACCTCGTACCGGTCCAGCCGGTAGGGCGGCAGGTCGAGGAACTCCAGCACCCGCGCGTACGTGGCGGCGGGCTCCCGGTACAGCGTCTCGCTGGGCAGGAGCAGCACCTGCGCCCGGTCGAACCGGTCCAGCCAGGGCTCCAGGTGCTCCAGGTAGCGGCCCCGGGCCCGATAGCTGTACCAGTCGAAGGCGGTGCTGACGTACGTCGGGTCGGCGAGCAGCTTCTCCCGCTCCCCCGCCGTCCGCTCCTCCTCCGCGGCCAGGGCCTCGGCGAAGCCGAGCGGCTCCACCCCCTCGGTCCGCCGCTCCTTCCAATGCGAGTACGCCCGCTCCACCGGGTCGCGCAGCAGCACGATCAGCTTCACCGCCGGGATCAGGTCGGCGACCCGCCCCGGCGCGAGGGGATGGAACATGTACAGCGGCGCCGCCTCCCCCACCCGGGTCGGCCCGCCGTGCCGGCGTTCCAGCGCCTCCCGCTGCCGTCGGGTCGGGAAGTGCGAGCGGTACCACGCCTCGCCCCGGGCGAAGGTGTCCTCGAAGTAGTGCGAGGTCTTGGTGTTCCAGGCCGGGAAGAGCCGGGGCACCAGCGGGTGCTCCAGCAGGTAGCGCCAGAGCGAGGTGGTGCCGCCGCGCTTGGTGCCAATGACGAGGAAGTCCGGCAACGGGCGGCGGTCGCTGGTGCGTTCCCCGTACCGGACCAGGGACTCGCGTACCCCGGTGAGCACCTGGGCCGGCACCAGCCCCTTGACCCGGTCCCGCAGCGTCGTCATCGCGTCCTCCTCGTCATCGCGGTCCCCGTCCCGGCAGGGTGGGCACGACGGCGCGCGCCCGTCGGCGTACCCCGGGGTGCAGCAGCAGCGCGACGGCGAGCAGCGCCGCGACCCCGAGGGTGAGGAACAGTCCGGCCACGTCGCGGCCGGCCACCGCCGCGCCCGCGACGGCCAGCACGGCGGTGCCGGCGGCCGCCAGCACCGCGGCCCGCAGCACGCTCCGGGTGACCAGCGGCTCGCCCACCACCCGGCGGGCGGCGGCGGTGGCGATGACGTTCTCCGCCACGATGCCGACGGTCCAGGCCACGGCGGCGCCGAGCGCCCCGTGCGGCGGGATCAGCACCAGGGCCAGCCCGACGTTGAGCAGCAGTCCGGTGGCGGCGGCCAGCAGGTGCCGGCCGCTGCTGCCGCTCATCAGCAGCATGGTCTGCACGATCCCGGTGCCGGAGTTGACCAGCATGGCCCCGGCGAGGACCGCCATGGCGGCGCTTCCGGCGGTGAACTCCGCCCCGAACAGCCGCAGGAAGCCCGGCGCGAAGACGGCCAGCAGCAGGTACCCGGGCCAGGAGAGCGCGATGATCACGGCGGTGATCCGCCGGTAGACCGCCGCCGCCTCGGCGGTGCGGCCCTGCCCGAGCAGCCGGGACAGCTGCGGCGCGACGGACACCCGCAGGCCCTGCATGACCAGCAGGCCGGCCAGGGCGTACCGGCCGACCGCGCCGATCACGCCGGCCTCGGCCTGGCCGGCGAGGGCGGCGGTGAGCAGCACGGTCAGCCACATGCTGCTGGCGTCGATGGTCGCCGACGCGGCCCGGGGCAGGGCGAAGCCCCAAAAGGCGCGCCAGTCGGCCGGAGCCGGGCGCAGCGTCGCCCCGGCCGCCAGGCCGAGCGGGCCCACCAGCAGCGCCACGCAGGCCAGCACCGCCAGGACCACCGGGGTGAGCCAGCCGGCGAACGCGACGGTCACCCCGGCACCGGCGGCCAGCGCGGCGCCGACCAGCGCCGGGCGGGCGGCCGGCACCAGGACGTACTGGACGGCCACCAGCGCGGCGACCGGGCGGACCGCGCGGACGGCGGCGAGCAGCACGGTCATCGCCACCACGAACGGCAGCCCGGCGAAGGCCAGCCGGAGCAGGTCGTCGCCGTCGGTGGTGCCGGGGTCGAACAAGACCGGGGCGAGCGGCTCGGCGAGCGCGACGCCGGTCGCCGCCACGGCGACGGTGAGCAGCAGCGCCGGCGCCAGGGCCACCGGCAGCAGCCGGGCCGCGTCGCCGTCCCGCCCCGGGGTACGCCGGGGCAGCGCCCACACCAGCGCGGTGTCCGCCCCCGCGCAGCAGAGCACGCCCACGATGGCCACCACGCCGATCGCGGTGAACATGGCGCCGGAGCCGGCCGGCCCGAGCCCCCGGACGATCACCACGGTCAGCACGAAGCCGAGCAGGCCGTTGACCGCCGCCCCGGCCAGCCCGACCAGCCCGCTGCGGGTGCTGCGGCGCACCTCCCGCTCGCCGCCGGTGGCGGTGGCCAGGGCCGGCGTACCCGATGCGGTCATGTCGTCCCCTCCTCCGACGCTGTCCCGGCCGACGGCGGCGGCGGCGGGGCGGGCGGGTGGTCCACGGTGGCGGTGCGCAGCGGGACGGCGGCGATCCCGGTCGCCGACGCGGCCGAGAGCGGGCGGTCCGGGACGGCGGCCCGGCCGAAGCCGCGGATCCGCCACGGGGTCAGCGGCGCCGGCTGGGCCATGCTGGACGGGCCGAGCGCCGCCCGGTTCACCGGTCCGGCGACCGCCGCCAGGCCGGCGCCCACCGCGAAGAAGATCAGCGACAGGTTCGGGTCGATGTAGGCGTAGACCGGGATGACCACCAGCGCGATCACCGGTACGGTGCTCAGCCAGTGCCCGGCCGGCGAGACCGCGGCGGCCAGCCGCCGGGCGACCAGCACCAGCCAGGTCACGAAGACCAGCAGCGCCGGGATGCCGTGGCTGTAGAGGATCTGCCAGATCAGCCCCTGGGTGCCCAGCGGCTCCTCGGCGAGGGTGGTGTCCACGGCCTTCGGCGCGCCGTAGCCGAGCAGCGGCGAGCGTTCCACCGCCTGCCAGGTCCGCACGTACAGGTCCATCCGGTCGATGTTGGTGTCGGTGCTGCTGACCCGGGCATTGATCATCTCCTGTACCGGGACGACCAGGCTGACGATCCAGACCAGCACGACCAGCCCGCCGATCGACACGATCAGCCGCGCGTTGCCCCGGACCAGGGCGCGCAGCGCCAGGTAGAGCAGGCCGGCGCCGAGGCCGAGGAACATGCCCCGGTTGAGGGTCAGGAACGCCGGCACCACCGACAGCGGCAGCGACACCCACAACGCCGCCCGGAACCGCCCGGTCCGCACCGAGGTCAGGTACGCGAGCACGCAGGGCACCAGCAGCGCGTACGCGGTGCCCCAGTTGTTGGTGTACGGGTACGGCGCGGCGGTGCGGTAGATCGGGGTCCGGGACAGCGGGTTGAACTCGTTGGCGTGGACGTGGGTCAGCGCCTGGATGTACCGCTGGCCGGCCACCCCGCCCGGCAGGGCCACCTCCACCGGCGTGGTCAGCGCGAGGGTGGGCACCAGCACGGCCAGCCAGCCCAGCGCCACGATGCCCAGCCAGTACCAGCCGAGCGGGCGCAGCACCCGGTCCCAGGAGGTGCCCTCGCGGACCAGGGTGTACACGTACACGCAGACCGCCAGGGCGGTCACCAGGAAGCCGTAGCGCAGCCCGAAGGTCAGGTAGGCGGTGGCCCGGTCCAGCCGGGTGGCGCTGAGCAGCACCAGCACGAGGAAGAGCAGCCAGCAGGCGGTGCCGGCGGGCAGCGGCACCCGGCCGCGGGTCACCAGCAGGGTGAGCAGGACGACGCCGAAGGCCGACCAGCCGAGGTAGAACGCGCCGAGCGCCCACCAGAGCGGCACCAGCGCGAACATGAGGGTGAGCGGCCAGACCGGCAGCGGCGGCGGTGCACCGGGCGCGGGCCGCGCGGTCACCGGCCGCGGGGTGGTCCCGGTCGCCCGGTCAGACACCCCGCCCCGTCCGCTGGGCCAGCCGGAGCACCCGCTCGCCGGAGAGCAGACCGAGCACCACCGGCACGGTCACCAGGACGCGCTTCTCCCGCGGGTTGAGCCGGAGCACCCGGCCCAGCTCCCGCACCGCCTCCCGGCGCCGCCGTCCGGCGGCGAGGGCGAAGGCGATCTGCCCGTGCAGCCGAGCCAGCCCGGTCCGGCTGCGGGCCAGTTCCGGGTGCTTGTCGATCAGGTACCGGGTGGCCTCGACGATCATCGCCCAGCGGCCGAAGAAGAACGAGCCGCCGTGCCAGTCCACCACCACCAGCACCTCCGGCACGATGACCACCGGTCCGTGCGCGGCGATCCGCAGCAGCCACTCGTAGTCCTCGCCGTAGCCGCCGGGCAGCTCCTCGTCGACCGGGCCGACCGCGTCCCAGGTGGACCGGGGCAGCAGGATGGTGCTGGAGTGCACCTCCATGATCCGGTCCTCGACGAAGTCGGCGAGGGTAACCTCGGCGGTGTCGAGCTGCCGCTCCTTGGCGATGTCCGGGCCCGCCAGGCGGATGCCGCAGCTGACCGCGGCGGCGTCCGGCCGGGCGGCGAGCAACTCCACCTGGCGGCGCAGCTTGCCGGGCAGCCAGTGGTCGTCGTCGTCGCAGAAGGCCAGCAGGTCGTGGGAGGCCTCGGCGGCACCGGTGTTGCGACCGCCCGGCAGGCCCCGGGAGTGGCTGTTGTGGACGTAGCGCAGCGCCCGGCCGGCCGGCACCGGCAGGTCCAGCGGCCGGATGTCGGTGTGGTCGTAGACGACCACACACTCCACCGGGCCGGGGTAGTCCTGGTCGAGCACCGCGCCGACGGCCCGTTCCAGCAGCCCCGGGCGGTCGCGGGTGGCCACCACCACGGTCACCGGCGGGTACGCCTCCCCCACCGTCCCGTCCGGCCGCTCCTGGTCAGTCACGGCGGCCCCCGGTCAGCACGAATCCGAACGGCTCCACGCCGACCGAGCGCAGCCGCTCCACCACGCGGGTCAGCTGGGGCAGCCGGGTCCGGTCACGGGCGGCGACCAGCACCGCCCGGCCCTCCCGGGCGGCCCGTACGCCCCGCTCGTCGTGCAGCGCGGGCGGCGCGTCGAGCAGGGTGAGGCCGCCCGCCGCCGGTGGGGCGTCGAGCGGGACGAGCCGGACGGCGCCCGGGCCGATCCGCAGCTCCTGGCCGTCGGTGCGGGTGGGGGCGCCGGTCGCGGCGGCGGTCGGGATGACCTGGGTCTTGTCCTCGGTGGTGGTGGACCGGTAGACCGCGCCGTTCCTCGCGTCGGCGTCGGGGAACGGGCGCGGCTTGCGCACGGCCGGGATCACCGCGGTCTCCTCCGGGTCGCCGGCGCCGGCCGGGGCGACGGGGCCGCCGGCGCCGGCCGGAGCGGCCGCCGGGGCGGGCCGCTGCCGGTTCAACTTGGCCGGCGCCGGCTCCACCGGCGGGTTGCGGCGCTGGGCGTCCAGCATCAGCGGGCGGATCCGGTCCAGGCTCTCCGGGGTGACCCCGAGCCGCACCTCGTGCCCGCCACCGGCGAGCACCGCGGCGAGCCCCGCGGTCACCTGCTCGCGCCCCTCGTCGGCGGCGGAGGAGAGCACCACCAGCGGGCCGCGCTGCGGGCCGTCCACCCAACGGGCCAGGGCCAGCGCCAGGTAGCGCAGGTCGGCCTCGTCGGGCTGGCCGTTCCGGGCGCGGCGGACGGTGCCGAGCAGTGGCGCGCCGATCGCCGACATCGCCTCGGCGATGGTGCGCAGCCGCCGGTCCAGGGACTCCCGGACGAAGGCCACCAGCCCGCCGAGCAGCAGGCCGCCGAGCACGCCGCCGACGAGCAGCAGCGGGGCACCGTCCCGGCTGGACGGTACGGGTGCCCGGGCCGCGCTGGTGATCGAGCCGGGGCTGAGGTCCGCCGAGGCGATCTTGGAGCGTTGCTCGGCCAGCGTGGCGAGCTGGTCGTTGAGCGCCCGCAACTGGTCCAGCAGGGCGCTGGTCCGCGGCGACGGGTTCTCCGCCGACTGGTTTCCGGGCAGCGACTTCTGGGTGGTGGTGCGCTGGGCGGTCACCACCGCGATGGTGTCGTCGTACGACTTCAGCACCGCCGCGCGCTGGTTCTCGTAGATGCCCCGCCGCAGGTCCAGGTACGCCTGGGCCGCCCCGTTCGCGCCGTCGACGGCCTCCCGCTCGCTGTGCGCCGCGTACTCGAAGCGCATCACCTGGCCGCCGACCGGGGTCTCCACCTGGAGCGCGTCGGCCACCTCCTCGGGATCGCGCCCGGTGATGGCGGCGACCTTGTCGATGACCTCGTTGCTGGTCGCGATGCCGCTCTCGGCCGTCATGTTCACCGCCCGGTCGGCGCCGCCGGAGGGCACCGAGAACGGGTCGGTCACCACCGGACGGACCACCACCGCGGTGGTCGCGGTGTAGCTGGCCGGCAGCACGAACAGGTAGACCAGCACCGCCACCAGCACCGACGCCGCCGCGGCGAGCACGGTCCGCCACCGTCGCAATGGGATGCGCACCAGCTCGGCGAGGCCGACCGGGTGTTGCCGGGCGGTGGCGACGTCGGTCACGTCCATGTGTCAGGTCCTTGCGGGCTGAGGTTTGGGTGTCGGGCCCGGGCGGCGCCGGTCTCATTGTCGCCGACCGCGCACCGCGGCGGGGGTACGTCCCGGGGCCGGTTACCGGACGGTCCGCCGGCGTCCCGGAGGACGCCGGCGGACCGCCGGTGGGTCGGACCGTCAGGAGGTGGCGAAGAAGAGCGTCCGACTCGACCAGTTCACCGCGCCGCCGCCCGGTGCGAGCTGGACCGCGGCGGCACCGTCCACGGCCGACCCGTTGAACGGCACGGTTCGCAGCGAGCCGTCCGTCCAGCCGTACACGATGTTGCCGTTGACCCAGGCCATGCCCCGCACGCTGCCCCAGGCCAAGCCGGTGCTGGGCAGGGTGAACTCGGTGCAGCCGACGATGTAGCCGTCCGGCTCCAGGTACCGGTAGAACAGGCTGTTCGTGCCGGACTTCGTGTAGTACATCCTGCCGTCGAGGTAGAAGGCGCCGGTCATCGTCGCGGGCTTGAACCAGTTGTTGTAGCCGCTGCTGATCCACGGCGCGCCGACCGAGCCGCCGGAGAAGATCGACACGTCGAGGTAGCTGCCGTTCGGCGCGCTCGCGTCGGTCTTCGACCAGTAGAGCTTGTTGCCGACCGAGAACGACGCCCCGGCGGCGGTGAGGTTCGGCTGGCTGGTGCTCACCGGGGTGCCGAGGGTGGTCCCGTTGAACGGCACCTTGGTCGCCTGTCCGTCGGCGGCGGAGACGTAGAGGTAGCCGGAGGCGGCGGACGGCGCGTTGGTCGCCGCGACCGTACGCCCACCGGAGAGCGGGAAGAGGCCCATCCGGCCGTGGTACTCGTTGCCCAGGCCGTCCGAGTCGAAGCCGGCGTACAGGCCGGTGCTGCCGCGCCACAGCTCCCACATGATCGGGCCCCAGTCGGTGGTCCCCGACGGCGCGCCCGAGCGGCCCGGGTTCCAGACCAGCGGCAGGCCGTTGATCGGGTCGAGCGCGCCCAGGCCGAACCGGTTGATCGCGCCGGCGCCGGCCGAGTCGTTGCCGTTGGCGTTGTTCAACCAGCGGAAGTGGCCGCCGACGTAGACCACGTTGTCGGCGGCCTCGACCGAGGTCACCGAGTCGGTGCCGGTGTAGTTGACCCAGGTGCCGTCGATGCCGGCGCCCCGGTCGGCGGTCTCGAACCGGGCGATCGCGTCGCAGTACGCGCCGTCGCCCCGGCCACCGTCGGCGATGATCACGAAGTACTTGCCGTCATCGGAGAAGTCGACGTCGCGGGCGTAGAACGGGAACGTCCAGTTGTAGCAGGGCGCCACGTAGCGCTGGGTGCTCCAGTTCGCCACCGCCGGGGTGCCGGCCAGGTCGACCACCACGACCTGGTTGCGGGCCTGGCCGTTGACCTGCGTGAAGTTGCCGACCGCGACGAGAGTCCTGTTGTCCGGCGAGACCGCGAGGCCCCAGACCAGCTCGCTGCTGGCCCGGGCGACGCTGGCGTCGATCTGGAAGCTCGGGTCGATCGCGCCGGTGCCGGCGTCCAGCCGGGCGAGCAGGGAGTGCTGGGTGCCGTTGACCCAGTGGAACGCGCCGGCGATGTAGAGCTGGTTGCCGACCACGATGGTGCGTCGCACCAGGCCGCCGTCGCTGCGCCCGACCCAGCTGGTCACGGTGGCGCCGGTCGTCGGGTCCAGCTCGACCAGGTTCTTGCGGCTGACCCCGTTCACGGTGACGAAGGCGCCGCCGACGATGAGCTTGCCGTCCGGGCTGACCGCGAGGGCGTGCACCGCGCCGTCCAGCGCCGGGGTGAAGTCCGCCTTCAGCGCCCCGGTCGAGCGGTCGTACGCGAACAGGTAGTTGCGGGTGGTCCAGCTCGCGTCGGCCGCCGCCTTCACCGAGGTGAACGACCCGCCGACGTAGACGGTGCCGCCGATCTCGGCGAACGCCTTGGTGTCGCCGTTCTGCGCGTGCGGGATGTTGTCCGCCGGGTTCGCCGAGGTGAGCGTGCTGGTGACCGGCGTGAGGTCCGCCGCCCGGGCTGGCGCCGCGAGCAGCCCGACGGCGAGCACCGGTGCGGCGAGCGCGGCGCACCACCGCCGCCACCCCGGTCGAGACGATCTGTGAAGCACTGGTCCCCCCAAAGAGGTAGTGAGATCACGGGTAGCTTGCTCGGAACGGACATTCGGCACCATCAACCGACCGGTCCGCTCGGTCACCGGCTCGGTCCGGTCCGGCCGTACGGGTCGCGGCCCGGGTCCCCGGTGCGGACGGGGCGGCGGTGTCGACCGGCGGGGCCGGCTGCCGGACCGTCTGCCCCGGACGGTCCTCACGCGGCCGCCGCCCACTGGAACGGCGCCACCGATCCGGTCGCCACCACCGTCCAGGCGGCCGCCTCCGCCAGGTCCTCGGCCGTCACGGCGTCCGCCTCCCGGGCCAGGACCAGCCCCCGGCGGTCCAACTGCCGGGCCAGTTCGACCTGATGGTCGTCGACGTGCTCGGCGTGCCGGCGGCGGCGCGGCACGTAGACGGCCCGGTGACCGACGCGGAGGGCGGCCAGCGCCGAGCCCACGCCGGCGTGGGTCACCACCACGTCCGCCTCCCGCATCGCCTGCTGCATCTCCGCGTACGGGACCTGGGCGCGGGCGCCGGCCGGCATCCGGGGGAGCCGGGTCGACCCGACCTGCCAGAGCACCTCCGCCTCGGGCGGCAGCACCTCGACCAGCCGGGTCAGCAGCCGCGGGAAGCCGAACCGCCCGTGGGTGCCGAGGGCGACGACCACCCGGGACAGCGGTCGCGGGCGAGCCAGCCGGACGGCCTGGTAGCCGTCGAAGACCGTGCCGCCGTAGCGCCATCGCGCGTCGGCCCAGCCCGGGTACTGGGTGTAGAGCCGGGTCCGGGGCACCCGGGCGACCAGCCGGCCGGTGAGCGACGGCCCCCCGGTGCGGGTGGCGCTCTCGATGTAGTGGCAGTCCAGGCCCCGGCGGGCGGCCGGGACGAAGAACGACATGGCCACGCTGGCACCGGTGCTGACCACCCGGGTGAACCGGCCGCCGCGCAGCACCCGGCGCGCGGCGAGCAGGTCGCGGACCGCGCCGACGGCGTCCCGGGTGGTCGCGGGCGGCACGTGGATGACCTCCTGACCGTCCAGCAGGGACCGGCTCTGCGGCGAGTCGAAGGTCGCCCAGACGCAGTCGCCGGGCAGGCCCAGCCGGGGGTGCAGGTCGTACAGCTCGGCGAGGTGTCCACCGGTGGAGGCGACGAGAAGTGTCGTCACGTCGTGGCCCGACTTCCGTTCGAGGGATGGCAGAGGGCGGTCTTCCGGGGTGGCGCGGGTCGTGGGTGTCAGGTGCCGACGGTCATCCGTTCCGGCGGGGCGGGGGCGGCGTCGCCCGCCGGGGGCCGGACCCGGCCCACGGCGACCAGGACGGTGAGCACCATGACGCCGGTGAGCAGGGTGCCGAAGATCCAGCCCCCGATCACGTCGGTGAACCAGTGCTTCTCGGCGTAGATGCGGGTGTAGCCCTCGACCGAGACCAGCACGGCCAGCGCGCTGACCAGTCCGATCCGGACCCGGCGGGGAATCCGCCAGGTGAGCGCGACGAGGACCAGGACGGTGCCGAAGGTCATCGCCACCCGGGCACAGCCACCGGACGGGTAGGTGCCCAGGTCCGTCGGCGGATGGCCGCGGTCGACCACCCGCGCGAGGATCTGCTGGGTGTACTGCTCGACGACGAACTGCAGCGGCAGGGCGACCAGCGGCAGCCACCAGCGCCGGCGCCGCCAGGCCACCGCGAGCGCCAGGGCGGCGACCACGGTGACCCACTTGAGCGGGTACCGGTCGCCGATCGCGGTGACGAAGGAGTTGATCCCGGCCCACGGCTCGACCCGCCGGGCGTGCACGTAGTCGAAGACCGGGTGGTCCACGTGGGGTTCCAGCCGGGACAGCGCCTCGCCGAGGGGCCAGCAGACGGCGACCACCGCGGCGGAGCCGGCGAGCAGCACGGCCACGGCGGCGCCGAGCCGGCCGAACGCGGCGGTGAGTCCGGCGACGGCGACCCGCAGCCGGTCGGCGGTCCGGCCCGCCGCCGCGGCCGGCGCCCAGCGGGCGGCCAGCCAGGGCACGAGGAGCGCCGGCACGAGCACGGCGAGGGCGCCGCAGGCGTAGATGAGGGTCATCGCCGTCCACCGCCCGCCCCGGACAGCGTCACGCGCGCGGACCGCATCGGGTCCCCTGCCACACCAGCCACCGGCCGGACCTCCCCGCACCATGGGGCCCCGGGCGACGCCCCCACGCATCCCGGGCCGGATCGAACCCGTCGCCACCGACGGGTGGTGATCGAGTGGTGACACCCTAGTGGAGCATTCCTCGCTGCGGGTAGCGGGAACGGGACTGTGCGGCATTTTCCCGCATTTGCCAGTCGCCTCTCCGACAGCCGGCCGCCTCACCCCCGGAGGCGACCCCGACCGGTCGGCTCACTCCCGGGGCGACACCAGCCGGTCGGCGAGCAGGTGCGGCAGCGCGGGGTGCAGCCGGTCGCTCCAACCGCCCCCGCCAGCGGCGAGTTCGGCGGTCCGCAGCCACAGCTCGACCAGGTAGGCGTCGGCGATCAGCCGCCGGCGGGCCGGGTCGAGGCCGAGGGCGTCGCCGTGCCGGGCCAGCGCCCCGCCCAGCTCGGCGGCGGCCTCCGGCACCGGCCGCCCGCGCAGCGACAGGGCACTCTGGAACGCCTGGTGGGCGAGGTCGAAGCCGACCGGCCGGCCGGGGCCGCTGTTCTCCCAGTCCCAGGCGAACAGCCGCCCTCGGTGGGTGCCGAGGTTCCACGGCACCCAGTCGCCGTGCCAGTGGCCGAACTCCAGGGTGGTCGCGCCGTCCCGTGCGGCCAGGGCGGCCAGGGCGGCGCCGACCGGCCCGCCAGCCCGCTCGGCGCGGGCGGTGAGGTCGGCCAGGAACGGCGAGCCGGCGAGCGGGCGGGGCGGGGCCGGCGGGCCACCGCGCCGGGCGACGGCGAGCATCGCCGCCACCTCCGGCCGGTCCGGCCGGAGCAACCGGCGCACCCCGGCGGGCATCGGCTCGACCAGGGTCACCGCCAGGTCGCCCCAGCCCAGCTCGCGCAGCAGGCGGGGCACCGCGGGCAGGTCGCCCACGTCGCGGGGCAGGTCGCGCAGCGCGTCGGCCTCCGCGCGGACCATCGCCCGGGTCGCATCGTTCCAGCCGACCTTCGCGTACGCCCACGCGGCGCCCCGCTCGTCGAAGAGCTGCAGCGTCGGCTTGTGGTGCGGGTCGGGCGGGCGGATGCCGATCGCGGCGTGCAACGGCCGGCCGGCGGTCCGGGCCAGGTGGGCGGTGAGCAGCAGCTCGGCGGGATCGGCGCCCGCCGGGGCCGCGACGGTGAGCACCGGCATCCGGGCCAGCCGGGTGGCCCCGAGCCCGGCCAGCACGCCGACCGCGAGCCGGTTGGCCCGCACCCGGGGCGGCCGCAGCGCGTTGTACGCCAGCGTCGACGCCGCCCCGACCCGGCGGGACGCCAGCGGCAGCAGGAACTTCGCCCGGTCCACCGAGGGCACCACCGCGTACCGGGCGAGGGTCCGCTGACCGGGCGGCGGCGCGGCGACCCCGAGCCACAGCCGCTCGTTCCCGAAGATCGCCCGGGTCACCCAGCCGATGCCGTCCCGGCGGTCCCGTGGGTCCTCCGCCACGTCCTGCCCTCCCCTGTCCCGTCGCACCCCGTGGCGGCCACGACAGGGGCCGCCGGCGCCACGATAGGGCCCGCCGGCCACCTGCCGACGCCCCGTCAGCGCTGCCAGACGCGGACGTGGTCGACCCGGAAGTCGGCGGGGAACGCGGTGGCCGCGTCCGGCGGGCCCAACCAGCCCCCGACCTGGAAGTTCAGCCGCAGGTTGTACGGCTTGTCGAAGACCTCGCCGAACCACGGGGTGGTGCTCCGGTCGCGCTGCCAGATCAGCCGGCCGTCGACGTACCAGCGGATCACGCCCGGCTCCCACTCGGTGGTGTACGTGTGGAAGCCGTCGCCCGGGTACCCGGCCGGGAACTCCCAGCGCTGGTCCTGCTTGACCGGGCGGTAGTCGTAGAAGACGGCCTGGGTGGCGGCCCGGTGGTAAGCCGCCCCGCCGGGCAGCTCGACGACGTCGATCTCGCCCTTGCCCCCGTCGTCCGGCCGCAGCCAGAACGCCGGCCACAGGCCCTGCGAGTCGGTCGGTCCGTTGGGCGACTCGGCCCGGATCTCGAACCGGCCGTAGCGGAACGAGGCCTTGCCGATCGTGTCCAGGTAGCCCTCGGTGTACTGCCGCGGCTGCCCGGCGCACACGGTGGTCCGCCGCTGCGCCCGCAGGGTGAGCACCCCACCGGCGACGATCACATTCTCCGGATCGTCCACGTTGCAGCCGAGGTCGACGTCGCGCGGCTCACCGTCGCGCACGTTCCACTTCGACCGGTCGAGGGTCGTGCCGTCGAACTCGTCCGACCAGACCAGCCGCCAGCCCGGCACCCGGGCGCCGGGGCGGTCGGCCGGCGGCGGGGCGGGCGGGGCCACGGGGCCGGCCTGCGGCGGTCGGGCGGTGGCGGGCGTCCGCGCCGGGGACCCCGGCTCGCGGCGGTAGGTCACCACCAGCCCGGGTCGCAACGCGGGGCGGACGTTCTCGCGGGAGGCCCAGTAGATCCGCCGGTGCCAGTCCTCCTGGGTCAGGGCGAGGGTCACCCGGCCGTTGCCGGTGACGGCGGCGGAGACGTCCCACTCGTTGAAGCCCTGCTCGACCCGGTCCCGGGTGGCCAGCACCGGGCCGAGCACCGGGCGCTGCGCCCAGGCGCCGGCGTTGGCGGCCGAGCCCTGGGCGACGTGGGCCCGTACCCGGGAGGCGAACGGCTGCCAGGCGTAGACGCGCAGCGCGGCGCGCACGTCCACCGCGTCCGGGGGCAACCCGCGGACGGTGAACTCCAGCACCGCGTCGCGCTGCCCGTCCGGGTTGCCCTCGCAGAACCGGGGGCAGCTCGCGAGGGCGGTCTTCACCCCGTTGTCCCCGTCCTGCGGCACCCGGGTGACGGTGGTGTCCGCGGTGGCGGCCACCACGAGCGGCGGCACCTCCGCGACGACCCGGGGCAGCACCACGGCCGTGCCGGCGGCCAGCGTCACGGCCGCCAGGCCGAGCAGCACGCGTCGGCGACGACGCCCGGCGACCGGCCGGGCGGGCGGGGAGGGCGGCGGCGCGGTCACGGAACCCCCTGGGTCGGCGACGAGTTCCCTCAGCAGCGTATCGACCGGGAGCAGCCACCGGCCCTAGGCGCGGGCGGCCGCCAGCGCCGTGCGCATCGCGTCGACCGGGGCGGGCACCCCGGTGAACTGCGTGAACTGGCCGACCGCCTGGGCCAGCAGCAGGTCCAGCCCGGAGATCACCCGGCAGCCGGCGGCGAGCGCCGAGGCCGCGAGCGGGGTGGGCCAGGGATCGTAGAGGGCGTCGAAGAAGACCGACCCCGGCCGCCAGTCGAAGTTGTCCGCGAGCGGATCGGCGACCCCCTTCGGCACGGTCGAGATCACCAGGTCCGCGCGGGCGTGCGCCGGAGCGCCGTCCCAGTCGGCCCCTGCCAGCGGCACCCCGGCCGCGGCGGCCACGGGGCGCAGCTCGTCGACCGCCTCGGGCCGGCGGGCCACCACGGTCACCTCGGCCGCGCCGATCCGGGCCGCCGCCGCGATCGCCGCCCGGGCGGTGCCGCCCGCGCCGAGCACGGTCACCACGGCGCCCGCCGCGCAGCCGGCGGCGGCGAGCACGTCGACCATGCCGGTGACGTCGGTGTTGTCGGCGTACCAGGTGCCGTCGGGCCGGCGTACCAGCGTGTTGGCGGCGCCGACGGCGGCGGCGACCGGCGAGACCTGGTCGGCCAGCGCGAGCGCCGCCTCCTTGCCCGGCATGGTCACCGACAGGCCGGCCCACTCCGGGCCCAGGCCCGCGACCAGGCCGGCCAGCTCGTCGGCCGCGCACTCGATCCGGGTGTACGACCAGCCGGTCAGCCCGGCCGCCGCGTACCCGGCCTGGTGGATGACCGGGGAGAGCGAGTGGGCGATCGGCTTGCCCACGACGGCGGCCCTCACCCGCAGTTCGTCCCGCTCAGCACGCCGTTGTCGCACATCTGCTTCTGCAGCTTCCGGTAGTCGGCGTCGTTGGAGCCGTAGCCCATCGTGCCCTTCTTGTCGATGGTCATGAAGTAGATCCAGTTACCGTCCGGCGGGTCCATCGCGCCCTTGAGCGCCTCCTCGCCCGGGTTGCTGATCGGCGTGATCATCAGGCCGTCCACGTCGTGCGTGTTGTACGGGTTCTTCAGGTCGTGGATCTCGGACTGCTTGAGGACGTCGGAGTCCTTCGGGTTCTTGCCCTGCAGCCGCAGCCAGTAGTTGATCGCGCTGTCGATCTCCAGGCACTTGCAGTGGTACTTGTCGGTGTAGACCCGGTTGTAGATGACCCGGGCCACCTTCGGCATGTCCACGTGGTTGACCGACTCGGCCTGGGCGACGGAGGCCGTGATCAGCGCCTCGTACGGGGAGATCCCCCGCTCCTTCTGCACCGTGTCGACGAACTTCATGTCGCCGGTGACCTCGAGGAACTTGTCCACCATCATCGACAGGATCTGCTCGGCGGTGGCCTTCGGCGGGATCTCGTAGGTCGCCGGATAGAGAAAGCCCTCGATGCTCTTCGGGCCCTTCTTGCCGTCGGTCCGGTTGAACCAGAACGCCGGCACGCCCAGCTTGACCGGGTCCTTGGCGGCCGCCTTGAACTCGGTGACCGGGATCTTGGTCTGCTTGGCGAGCAGGTCGTAGATCGTGAGGCTGATCGTGCCCTCCGGGATGGTCAGCCCGTTGACCACCCGGCTCTTCGGGTCCAGCAGCAGGTTCACCGCGTCGGCGGCCTTCATCTGCTTGCGGACCTTGTACCGGCCGACCTGGATGTTCTTGCTGCGGGAGTTGGCGTCGGCGGCCTCGATGAACGCCTTGGTGCTCTTCACCACGCCGGCGTCGTAGAGGGAGTTCCCGATGTCGGTGAGGGTGTCGCCCGCCTTGACCTCCACCAGCGCCTCGCCGGCGCCGGGGCCGTCGTAGTCGGGGGTGACGAAGTGGTTGCGGATCCGGTCGAAACCGATGTACGCGCCGCCGCCGATACCGCCCAGCAGCACGAGCGCCATGAGCAGGGCGAAGATGGTCTTACCCCGGCCACCGCCGGACCTGCCCTGCCGCTTGCGCACGGCGCCGCGCCGGTGCCGGCCCTTCTCCCCCCTCTCCGCGTCTTCGAACCCCAGGTCAAGATCGTCGATCATTGCGTCCGCCTCCGCTGTGCGTCCAGCCAGCTCTGCAGAATCTCCACCGCGGCGGCCTGGTCGACCACCGCCCGTTGGCGCTTTCCCCGGACGCCCCGTTCGGCCAGCCTACGACTCGCGACCACGGTCGACATCCTCTCGTCGGTGAGCGTCACCGGGATCGGCCCCATTACATCGGCCAAACGGGCAGCGTACGCCGATACGTTCGCCGCCGCCGGGCCATGCTTTCCGGCGAGGTTGACCGGCAGGCCGACGACGATCTCGACCGCCTCGTGCTCGGCGGCCAGCCGGACCAGCTCGGCCATGTCGGTGGGCACAACGTCCGGAGCCGCGGTCAGGTCGCGGGCCAGGGTAACCAGCGGAGTGGCCAGGATGCCGTGCGGATCCGACCGGGCCACCCCGACCCGGACCTGCCCGACATCGACCCCGAGACGCACCCCACGGGACGGTTCAGCCATCTACCGGACACTTCCCCTCCGGTACGGGCCAGGGCGGACCGTCCGGTCCGCCCTGGCGTCGATCGGTTACGGCCATCACGCCTCGGCGATGGCCCTCTCCACGGTCAGCAGCAGGTTCGGCGCCTCCGCGGCGGGCAGGCCGCCGCCCTGGGCCAGGTCGTCGCTGCCGCCGCCCCGGCCGGAGAACGCGGCCTTCACCAGGTCCTTGGCGGTCAGCCCACGACCGCGGGCCGCCGGGTTGACCGCCACCACGAGGGAGGCCTTGCCGTTCGCCCGGGCGGCCACCGCGACCACCGCCGGGCGGGCCGGGTCGATCCGGCCCCGAATCTCCTGGGCCAGAGTCCGCACGTCGTTGCCGGCCGCACCCTCGGGCGCCTCGGTGCCGACGTACGCCACCCCGCGCACGTCCTTCGCCCCCGCCGCGAGGCTCGCGGCGCCGCCCAGCACCAGCTGGGCACGGAGCTTCTCCAGCTCCTTCTCCGCGTCGCGGAGCTGGGTCACGGTCTGCTCCACCCGGTCCGCGACCTGCTCGCCGGGAACCCGGAACAGCTCGGCCAGCCGGGACACCAGCAGGTGCTCGCGGGCCAGGAAGCCGAACGCGTCCATGCCGACCAGAGCCTCGATCCGGCGCACGCCGGAGCCGACCGAGGCCTCCGAGAGGATCTTCACCAGGCCGAGCTGGGCCGAGCGGGCCACGTGCGTGCCACCGCACAGCTCGCGGGCGTAGTCGCCGACCTCGACGACCCGGACCCGCTCGCCGTACTTCTCGCCGAACAGCGCCATCGCGCCGATCCGCCGGGCCTCCTCCTGGCTGGTGATGAAGGCGTGCACCTCCAGGTCGGCCAGGAGCACCTCGTTGACCTGCTGCTCCACGTCGTGCAGCACGCTCGGCGCCACCCCGGTCGGGGTGTTGAAGTCGAACCGCAGCCGGCCCGGCGCGTTCAGCGAACCCGCCTGGGTCGCCGACTCGCCGAGGAAGTTGCGCATGGTCTGGTGCACCAGGTGGGTGGCGGTGTGCGACCGGGAGATCGCCCGCCGCCGGGACACGTCGATCTCGGCGTACCCGGTCTCCCCGGCGCGCACCTCGCCCCGGACCACCTTGGCCCGGTGCACGATCAGACCCGGCACCGGCTGCTGCACGTCGAAGACCTCGAGCTGGCCGCCGCCGACCGTGATCAGGCCCTGGTCGGGCTGCTGCCCGCCGCCCTCGGCGTAGAACGGGGTGGTGTCGAGCACCAGCTCGACGGTGTCCCCCTCGACCGCCGCGTCGATCGAGGCCCCGCCGGCGAGCAGCGCCCGCACCCGGGACTCCCGGTTCAGCTCGGTGTAGCCGGTGAACTCCACCGGCCCGCCGCCGTCGAGCACCGACCGGTACGCCGACACGTCAGTGTGGCCCGTCTTGCGCGCCTGCGCGTCCGCCTTGGCCCGGCTGCGCTGGTCGGCCATCAGCCGGCGGAAGCCCTCCGCGTCGACCTGCAGGCCCTGCTCGGCCGCGATCTCCAGGGTCAGGTCGATCGGGAAGCCGTACGTGTCGTGCAGCTGGAACGCCTTGTCGCCGGAGATCGACGCCTGCCCAGCCGACTTGGTCTCCGCGATCGCGGTGTCCAGGATCGTGGTGCCGGCGCGCAACGTAGCGAGGAAGGCGTCCTCCTCGGCGTACGCGTACTGGGAGATCCGGCCGAACTCCTCGGCCAGCTCCGGGTACGACGGGGCCATGCAGTCCCGGGCCACCGGCAGCAGCTCGGGCAGCGCCCGGTCCTGGTAGCCGAGGAGGCGGACCGCCCGGATCGCCCGGCGCATGATCCGGCGCAGCACGTAGCCGCGGCCCTCGTTCGACGGGGTCACCCCGTCGCCGATCAGCATCAGCGCGGTGCGCACGTGGTCGGCGATCACCCGCAGCCGCACGTCGTCCGGGTGCGACTGGTTGGCCGCGTGGCCGGAGTGCGCGCCGTAACGCTTGCCGGTCAGCTCGGCGGCCTTGTCCAGGATCGGCCGGACCTCGTCGATCTCGTAGAGGTTGTCGACGCCCTGGAGGAGGGAGGCCATCCGCTCCAGGCCCATGCCGGTGTCGATGTTCTTCGCCGGCAGTTCGCCGAGGATCGGGAAGTCCTCCTTGCCGACGCCCGGGCCCCGCTCGAACTGCATGAAGACGAGGTTCCAGAACTCCAGGTAGCGGTCCTCGTCGACCTCCGGGCCGCCCTCCCGGCCGTACTCCGGGCCGCGGTCGTAGTAGAGCTCGGAGCACGGGCCGCACGGGCCGGGGATGCCCATCGACCAGAAGTTGTCCGCCTTGCCGCGCCGCACGATCCGCGCGTCCGGCACGCCGGTGCGCCGCCAGATGTCGTACGCCTCGTCGTCGTCGAGGTAGACCGTGGCCCAGATCCGCTCCGGGTCCAGCCCGAAACCGCCCGCCTCGACCGGCTTGGTGGCCAGGTCCCAGGCGAGCGGGATCGCCCCCTCCTTGAAGTAGTCGCCGAAGGAGAAGTTGCCGTTCATCTGGAAGAACGTGCCGTGCCGGCTGGTCTTGCCGACCTCGTCGATGTCCGGCGTACGGATGCACTTCTGCACGCTGGTGGCGCGCGGGTACGGCGGGGTCTGCTGCCCGAGGAAGTAGGGCACGAACTGCACCATGCCCGCGTTGATGAACAGCAGGTTCGGGTCGCTGATGGCGGGCAGCGGAGCGGACGGCACCACGGCGTGACCGTTCGCCTCGAAGTGGGCGAGGTACCGCCGCTTGATCTCCGCCGTCTTCATCGCTGGTGCTCCTCCGGGAAAATCTCTCGATCGCCGATGCGCGGGTCCTCCCGCAGCTCGGCGAACTGGTCGTCGTACGCCTCGCCGCGGGCGAAGGCTTCGTGGATCTCCTGCTCGCGCTCGGCCATGCCGGCCCGGACGTCGTCCACGAAACTCCGGACCGACTCGACGAGGCCGCCGGCGGACTCGGACAGCCCGCTGGCGATGCCCGCCGGCGTGTACGCCTGCGCGGTGCGGGTGGCCTTGCGTACCACCAGCACGCCCACGGCCAGCCCGATGCCGAGCCAGAACAACCGCCTCATGGTCACATCCTCCCGCTCGGCCGGATCACCGGTTGGTGCGCTTCTCGGCGCGGCGCCGCTGCTTGATGATGTCGCGGGCCTCGCGCTCGTCCTCCGCGTGCCGGCGGGCGGCGGCGGCCTTGCGCACGCCGTAGCCGAACGCGGCCACCTTGACCAGCGGGTTCGCGGCGGCGGCGGAGACCACGGCGGCGAGGTTGGCCACGTTGGCGGTCACGTTCTGCGCGTGTGTGGTCATGGTGTCCACCTTGGCGAGCTGGAGGTTGACCCCGTCGAGGGAGGTCTGCACCTGCTCCAGGGCGGTGTTGACGTTCTTCACCGTGGTGTTGACGTCCCCGAGCAGGGGGGTGGTGCGGTCGTTCAGCTCGGTGATCATGCGGGTCGTCGCGTCCACGGTGTGCCGCAGCCGCAGGATCGGCACCGCCAGCACGAGCACCAGCATCAGGAACGCGCCGGCCGCGATCAGCGCAGCGATCTCTCCACCACTCACGCCCATGTCCTCCTCAAGCAGTGTCCCGGGGCCCGACGCCCCGGAACGCGCGACCGTCCTACCCACTTCGCCCCATGCCGACCCGTCGGGGTCAACGGGCGCACGCGGGCCCGCCAGCCCCAGACCCTACCGTCCGTGACGGAACGCGGCTCACGACGGTGAGGGTGTCAGCTCGCCGAGAGGATCGTCGGTGAGGGTCGGGTACGGATCCTCACCGGTGAGTGACGGATCAGTGCTCGGCTGTGGTCCGGTCCGCTCGTCGTCGATCGCGTTGCGGACCTTCACCGACACCAACGACCCGGTGCACTCTCCCGCTGCGGGCGAGGGCGCGGGAGACGGCGCGGGTTCGCCGTCGACCGGAGGCGGCACGCAGGTGGGGTCGCGTACCCAGAGGTCCAGGGTGAGCTCGTCCCGACGCCAGCAGGTGTAGCTGCCGTTGACCTTCTGCTCCGGGCAGCGACCGACCTTCCAGCGCCGCCAGCCGTCGCCGGCCAGGGCCCGCTCGTAGACCTGGGCGGTCTCCTTCCAGGCCTTGTCCGACTCGACGGTCCGCTCCCGCAACCGGCAGTCCTGCAGGCACCACCGGCTGCCGCTGACGTTGTCCACGGTCTTCGTCGCCGCCCAGGACGGCACGTCGAGCTGGTCGAGGGTGTCGAAGACCGGGTCGTGGCTGAGCGTGCGCAGCCCGAAGTAGAGCGGGACGGCGCCCAGCAGCACCAGGCTGACCAGGGCCAGGATGCCCATCCGCAGCCGCCGCCGCTCGCGCATCTGCCGGCGCAGCTCGGACCGGGCGCCGCGCAGGCCGCCGACCGTATCGGTTTCCTCCGCCGGCCCGGCTTCGGCCCGGCGCAACGCCGGCCCGTCGGCCGTGCCGGGTCGCGGCCCGGCCGGCTCCCCGGGCGGTACGACCGCGGCCGCCCGGGCCACCGCCGGCCCGCCGGCTCCCGCCGGGGGTACGGCGGCGGGGCCGCCCGGACCCGGTCGGGTCACCTCCGGCCCGGGCGGGGTGGCCCGCCCGGCCGGTCGCTCGTCCGGCCCGCCGGGACGGGCCACCGCGGCGGCCGCCCTCGCCACCGCCGGTCCACCGGCACGCGGCCCGGGCTCGCCACCCGGCTGCGGAGCGCGCCCGTCGTCGCCCGGGGTACGCGGCGGGACGGCGCCCTCCGGAGCCGGCCGGGCCGCGCCGCGGGCCGGTCCGCCGGCACGCGGGTCGGCACCGGCCGGCCCGGCGCCACGGGGGTCGCCGCCCGGTCCGCCGCCGCGTGAGCCGGCGCCGCGGCGGTCGGTGCCGCGCGGGTCACCGGGCGCCGGGGCACCGCCGCGCGGGCCGCTGTCGGCCGGGGCCGGCCCACCGGGGCGTGCGGCGCCGCGGGCGGGACCGGACCGGTCGGCCTGCACCGGCGGCACGGCGGCCGCGGCCGCACGCCCGGTCGGTGCCCGGTCAGGTCCGCCGGGCACGGTCGGCCGGCCGGCGGTCGGCTCCCCCACCGGGGAGCCGGTGGGCCGGGCGACCGCCGGCATGGCGGGATCGGTGTGCGAGGTGCGTCCGGCCTGGCGGAGCCAGTCGGCCGGCCGTACCGGACGCTGCGGGCGGGATTCGTCGGCGTCCTCCCGGGCCCGGCGCGGGCCCGGCGCGGTCCCGGCGGACCGGCCTGCGTCCGGCGCCGCCGCCGGCCGGTCGGCGGACGGTCCCGGCTCCTCGGCCGTGCGCCGGCCGGCGCGGGTCGGCGCGTCGCCCGGCGCCGCCCCGCGGCCCGCCGGCGGCACGGCGTCGTCGGCGGCTCTCCGCCGGCCGGCGCGCGTCGTGGCCTCGTCGGCTGCCGCGCGACCGGGCGACGCCACGCCGTCGGGCGCCGCCCGACGGACGGGCGGCACGGCGTCGTCAGCGGCGGCCCGGCGACCGGGCGGCACGACCTCGTCGACAGCCGCCCGACGACCGGGCGGCACAACCTCGTCGGCGGCGGCGCCCCGGCGACCGGTGGAGGTAGGTGCCGCACCGGAGGCGGCCCGGCGACCGGTCGGCGCCTCCGGCGCGACGCGGCGCCCGGCGGACGGGGCGTCGACGCCGGACGCGCCGGCCGGGACGCCCGGCACGGACGGAGCGTTGCCGCTGCGCGGCACGATCACCGGCTGCTCGGCTTCGTCGGCACGGCGGCGACCACCCGCCCGCCCGCCGACCGGAGCGTCGGGCCGGCCGTCGCCGGGCTCGGCGGCCCGCCGGCCGGCACCGGAGACGGGACGGATCCCGGGCTCCGTACCGTCCGGAAGGGACCGCCGGCCGGCACCGGAGACCGGCTGCACGCCGGTGTCGACGCCACCGGGAACGCCGCGGCGACCCCCACCCGATACCGGCCGGACCGCCGGGTCGACGCCGCCCTGGTTCGGACCGGAGGCCGGTCCACCGGACTCGTGTCGACCGCGCGGGGTGGGCGGGACGGGGCCGCGCGGCCCTTCCGGTGGCACGTTCGGGCCGGACGGCCGGCCGGCGGCGGGGGCCTGACCGGGCCGGGCCCGGCCCGGGCCACCCCGGGCGGGCTCTGGCGCCGGCCCGGCGGACGGCACCGGACCGCCACGGGGACCGGGAGGCGGCGTCACCCGGCCGGGCTGGCCGGCGGGGCCGCCCGGTCGGCCGGGGACCGGCGGAGCCGGTGGCACCTGACCGGTCGGCGCGTCCGCGCCACGGCGGGGTGGCTCGGCGACCTGCCGGGGGCCGGGCGAGCCCGGCCAGGGCCCGTCGACCGGCCGCCGCCGGCCGGTGGCCGGGTCGGGGCCGTCGGGGCGGACCGGGGGCGTGGCCGGGCCGTCGAGCGGGCCACGGCGCGGCGGACCGTCCGGACCGGGACGGCCGGTGGGCGGCGGCGCCGCTGCGGGGCGGGGCCCGCGCGGCGGCTCGGGAGCGCCGGGACGGGGCCCGGGACCGGCGGGCGGCGGTCCGCCCCGTACGGGCGGCACCGCACCGGGCGCGTCACCGCCCGGGCCGAGTTCGCCCCGCTGCTGCTTCGCCGTCCGCAGGTCGTCGATCCAGCCGAACTCCTCGCCGGCGGTCGCCTCGTCCGGCTCGGCGTCGGCCTTGCCCCGGCCCCAGCGTCGGCCCTTGGCACGAGGGTCGCGCCGCTCCTCGGGGCCTTCCTCGGGACGCTCCGGACCACGCGCCATCACTGCTGACCCTCCCCGACGGCGTCGCTGCCGCCCTCGTTCGCCCCGTCGACCTGCTCCGGACCCGCCGGACGACCGCCGTTCACGGCGGCCGGCACGCCGGCCTCCGCGCGCGCCACCGGCGCCGGCAGGCCGCGCACGATCCGGCGCAGCAGCGGCAGTCGGCCCGCCACCGCCCGCTCCGCACCGTGGCCGGTGGGCCGGTAGTAGTCGGTCCCCACGAGATCGTCCGGAGCGTACTGCTGGGTGACCACTCCGCGGTGGTCGTCGTGCGGGTACCGGTAACCGGCACCGTGGCCCAGGCCCCGGGCGCCGGCGTAGTGGGCGTCCCGCAGCCCACGTGGCACCGGGCCACCCCGGCCGGCGCGTACGTCGGCGATGGCCGCGCCGATCGCGGTGGTGGCCGAGTTGGACTTCGGGGCGGTGGCCAGGTGGATCACCGCCTGGGCCAGGTTGAGCTGCGCCTCGGGCAGGCCCACGTACTCGACGGCGTGCGCGGCGGCGGTGGCGACGGTCAGCGCGGTGGGATCGGCCATGCCGACGTCCTCGCTGGCGAAGATGACCATGCGCCGGGCGATGAACCGGGCGTCCTCGCCGGCCACCAGCATCCGGGCCAGCCAGTGCAGCGCCGCGTCCACGTCCGAGCCGCGCATGCTCTTGATGAACGCGCTGGTCACGTCGTAGTGAGCGTCGCCGTCGCGGTCGTACCGGACGGCGGCGACGTCGACCGCCTGCTCGGCGGTGGCCAGGTCGATCCGGCCGGCGCCCAGCGCGGTGGCGGTCGCGGCCGCCGCCTCCAGGGCGGTCAGCGCCTTGCGGACGTCGCCGCCGGCGAGGCGGACCAGATGGTCCTCCGCCCCGGGCTCCAGGGCGAGCGCGCCGCCCAACCCGCGCTCGTCGCCGATCGCGCGGCGCAGCAGGCCGCGTACGGCGTCGTCGTCCAGCGGCTGGAGGGTGAGCAGCACGCAGCGGGACAGCAGCGGCGAGATGACCGAGAAGTACGGATTCTCGGTGGTCGCCGCGAGCAGCGTGACCGTCCGGTCCTCGACCGCGGCGAGCAGCGAGTCCTGCTGGGTCTTGCTGAACCGGTGCACCTCGTCGATGAAGAGCACGGTCTGCGCGCCGCCGGCCCGGCGCTGCCGCCGGGCGGTGTCGATCACCGCCCGGACGTCCTTCACTCCGGCGGTCAGCGCGGACATGGCGACGAAGCGGCGGTCGGTGGCCCGGGCGACGAGGTGGGCGATGGTGGTCTTGCCGCTGCCGGGCGGCCCCCAGAGGATCACCGACATCGGCGCGGCGCCCTCGACCAGCTGGCGCAGCGGGGCGCCCGGGGCGAGCAGGTGATCCTGCCCGACCAGCTCGTCGATGCTGGCCGGCCGCATCCGGACGGGCAGCGGCGAGTCGGCCCCGACGGCGGTGAACGCGTCGACGCCGGAACCCGCGGGGGCGCTGGGCGCTCCGGCGGGTTCGCCGAGGGTGAAGAGGGCGTCGGACTCCATCACGAGAACAGTACCGGGCGCGGCCGACGACGCTGGAATCGCGCCGTGGGCCGCGCCCGGTGATCCGTTCCGGTCAGCCGCGCCCCGGCCGCCGACCCCGGTACCAGCGGCCCCCGCCACCACCGCGCGGGCCGGCACCGACCCCGGCCAGGTAGAGGGAGAGCAGCAGGAAGCCGATGAGCATGAGGGTGTGCGTGTTGAAGAGATCGGGCGCGCCGAGGTTGGTGTTCAGGAAGTCGAGCAGCAGCGCGAAGCCGAACACGATGGCCGCGAGAATGGCGAGCATCTTCGTTCCTCCGGTGGGGGGTCCCAGTAGGTCGGCGACGGATGTACCCAATCGGTCTGCTCGTCAATCTCCACCCTGGACCCCGGCCACCTGGCGCTACCGGTCGGTGGCGAGAATCGCGTACCGCACCGAGTCCCACCAGCGCCCGCGGACCAGGAGATGGTCCCGGCTGACGCCCTCCGGTCGCATCCCGACCTTCTCCAGCACCCGCCGGGAGGCGACGTGGTCGGGCCGGGTGGTGGCCTCCACCCGGTGCAGCCCCACCTGCTCGAACGCCAGCCGCAGCAGCAGGCCGGCGACCTCGGTGCCGAAGCCCCGGCCCCAGTGGTCGGCGCCGAGCACGTAGCCGATCTCCCCGCGTCCGTGTTGCGCGCTCTCCACGGTCAGCGTGCCCATCCCGATCAGCCGGTCCCCCGCCACGGCGGCCAGCCGGTACGCCGGCCGCGGCTCGCCGCCGGCCTCCTGCCGCCAGGCCGCGACGGCGTCCCGCACCTCGTCCGGCGAGGGCGGGTGCTCGTCCAGCACACGCTCGAAGACGCGTGGGTCGGCCAGCAGCGCGTGCAGCGGCGCGACCTCGGCGTCGTCCAGTTCCCGCAGGACGCAGTGGGGGCCGGCGAGACGCACCGGCCGGACGGAGCGGACGGAGGTCACGGATTCTCCTCTCGTAGGCTGGCGGCATGATCACTGCCGACCAGGTGCTGGTGGGTCGGGACACCCTGCTCGCCGCCGCCGGCCATCACCCGTACGCCCGGCACGCGCTCTGGCGGGACCAGGAGGCGCGGGGGTGGCGGCGCGACGGCGCGGTGGGCTGGCTGCTCCCGCCGGCGCAGGGGCCCGCCGGTGGGGCGCTCGGGCCGGCCGGGCCGGCGCTGGAGGTCTTCGCCGGCCTCGTCGCGGACGGGACGCTGCACGCCGGCCAGTGGCTGCACCTGCCCCGGATCTCGGCGGACGAGGTGGCCGAGCGGTTCACCGTTGCCCGGCTCGACGAGTGGGACTTCCTCTGGACCACGACGGCCCCGCCGGAGCAGTCCGGGGAGGAGCGGGTGGTCCGCCTCACCGAGGCCGACCACCCGGCGCTCGACGCGCTCATCGAGAGCTCCTTCCCCACCACGACCTCCCGCCCGGGCGATTCGCGCATCGTCGACTGGTACGGCATCCGGGACGGGGACCGCCTGGTCGCCTGCGGGGCCGACCGCAGCCGGGGCGACATCGGCTTCCTCGCCGGCCTCACCGTGGCGGCCGACCGGCGGGGCCGGGGCCTGGGCGCGGCGCTGACCGCCGGGATGACCCAGGCCCTGCTCGGCCGGTACGACCATGTGGCGCTCGGCGTCTACACCGACAACGTCAGCGCCATCCGGCTCTACCGCCGCCTCGGCTACACCGGCACCGAGCCCCGCAGCTCCGTCCACCTCGGCTGACCGCCCCGCCACCGCCCGCCAGCCGGGCCGACGCCCGTATCCCGGGTGTGAGTCGTTCGCGTCATCAAGTTCGTGCGTCCGGCCAGCCTTGTCCACCCCGGCGTCCGGCTGGCCGGCTGGCATCCATCAGGCGGACCGGGTGGCGGCACCGGCCGGGTCCGATGTCGGGACGGCCACCGGCGCGGGGCCGGCGAGGCTGCCGTCGGGACCGGTCGCCGCGACCGGACTCGCCCCGGACGGCACCGCTTCGGCCGCCGCCGGCGCACTCTCCCCGGGCGTGGCCGGCCCACCGGCGCCGGCCGCGGCGGCCCGGCTCGCCCGCCAGGCGGGCAGGTAGAGCGGGGCGCCCAGGGCGAGCACCACCGCGCCGACCAGCATGGCGAGGCTGACGCTGGTCCGGTCCGCCAGCGCGGTCAGCACGACCCCGCCGAGCGCCCCGGCCGGCTGGGCCATCATCGAGTTCATCGAGAGCACGCTGGTCCGGTACGGCCCGTCGACCTGGCGGTGCAGCAGCCCCATGTGCAGCGGGTTCGACGCGCCGTGCACGGTGTAGCAGGCCAGGTAGGCGACGAGCACCCCGACCGGGCCGGCGAGCAGGCCCATGCCGACGACCGTCACGCCCTGCAGGATCCGCATCAGCGCGGCGGCGGGCGCGGCCCCGAGCCGGCGCAGCAGGAACGGGGTGAGCGCGGCGCCGGCGGCATTGGCCAGCCAGGCCGCCGAGCCGGCCGGCCCGAGCAGAGCCGCGGCGCGGTCGGCGTTGCCGACCACTTCGGAGAGCCGGATCGGCAGCAGCGATTCGAAGGTGACCATGCCGAAGCCCCAGAACAGCTCGACCGCGACCAGCGCCAGCAGCACCCGGGAGCGGCGGAGCAGGCCGACCGCCTGACCCACCATCCGTGGCGCCTCGACCACCGAGGCGCGCAACGCGGGCAGGCCCTTGGCCGACCGGTGTTCGACCAGCATCACCAGCAGGGCCCCGATCGAGACCGCCTGGAGGGCGATGGCGACCAGCACCGGCAGGGTCAGCGCACTCACCGGGCCGACCGGGCCCAGCGCGACCAGCCCGCCGCTGAGCAGCGCGCCGGCGCCGATGGCGAGGCCGATGACGGTGCCGGCCCAGCCCAGGCCGCGTTCGTACTCGGCCTTGGGGTCGGCGGCCAGGGTGGCGTCGACGTACCAGGACTCCAGCGGGCCGCTGTCCAGCGCCCGGTAGACCCCCTGCAACGCCCAGGAGAGAAAAAAGAGCCAGAAGGTGTCGGCCAGCGCGAAGATGGCCAGCGAGGCCAGGCAGATCATCCAGGCGGCGACGAGGACCGGCTTGCGGCCGAGCGCGTCCGCGAAGCCGCCGGTAGGCAGCTCCAGCGCGAGGACGATCAGGCCCTGCGCGGTGCCGACCAGGCCGATCTGGGTGAGCGTCAGGCCGCGCTCCTGCATCAGCAGGATCATCACCGGGATCATCAGGCCGGCGGGGAGCCAGCGCAGGGCGTAGAGGGTGAGGTAGCGGAACCGGACCTGGCGTACGGACAGGGCGCTCACCGGAACTCCTTCGACAGCGGGTAGGCGGCGAGCCAGAGCTGCACCTGCTCGGCGCCGGGCTCGGCCGGGTCGGCCTCGTTGCGGTAGCGCTCGAGGAGCTGCCACAGCTCGGCCTTGAGCGCCTCCAGCCGGGCCGGCGGGATGCTCATGAAGATGTCGCCCATGCCGAAGGCGTCCCGCCAGGCCGGCGGCCACTCGTGTTGTACGGCGAACCACTGCTCGGCATGCTCGGCGAGGTGGCGCACCTGGTCGCTCTGGATCCACTCGATGGCGGCGCGGGCGTCCGGGTCGTCGTCGAAGTCGCTGGGCTCCCAGTTGGTGACGTCGTGCGCGGACCGCCAGAACCGCTGCCGGCCGGTGCCCCGATCCGGGTCCTCGGCGACCAGGCCGACCTCGGCGAGCTGGCGCAGGTGGTAACTGGTCGCCCCGGTGTTGGTGCCGAGCAGTTCGGCGAGGCGGGTGGCGGTCGACGACCCCTTGACCCGCAGCGCGCCGAGCAGGCGCATCCGCAGCGGGTGTGCCAGCACCCGCACCTGCCGGTGGTCGAGCCGGACGGCCCGTGGCGCGGGATGCACCCCTTCGTTCTCCATGCCTTGCACAATATCTGTGCACACTTTCTATGCACAAGAGTTGTGCATAGAAAGTGTGCATGATCCGACAGGTGGGCCGACGAGCGTCAGGCGAGAAGTTCGGTGACCCCGCGCAGCCGGGTGCGGAGCAGGCCGGCGGCACGGGAGGAGTCGAGGCGCACCTCGGCGGGGCGGTGCAGGCCGGCCGCCGCGCTGGTGGTGGTCTTCAGGCTGCCCGGGTCGAGGCCGTGACGCCGCGCCACGAGAAGTCCCATCTCCGCGCGGCTCACCCCGTCCGGTCCGGCCACGTTGAGCAGGCCGGCGTAGTCGGAGGGGACCAGTTCCAGCACGGCGGCGGCCAGGTCCGTCACGTCCACCGGGCACCGCACCTCGTCGGTGAAGAGGGACGCCCGGCCGGCCAGCGCGTCCCGGCAGAGCTGGATCTGCTTGCTCCCCTCCCCCACGATCAGCGAGGTGCGCACCAGCACCGCCGCCGGGTCGACCGCCCGCACCGCGGTCTCAGCCGCCGCCTTCGCCGCCCCGTACGGGAAGATCGGGCTGGGCACGTCGTCGTCGAGGTACGGCTCCGGGCGCCCGGCGTGCAGGGCGTCGCTGGACAGGTGCACCAGCCGCGCCCCCACCTCGGCGGACGCGTACGCGACGTGAGCCGCCCCGTCCGCGGTGACCGTCCAGTCGTCGTACCGGTAGGGGGTGCTGATGACGGCGTCGGGGCGTACCTCGGTCAGCAGCGCGCGCACGGCGGCGCGGTCGGTGACGTCGAGCCGGCGGGCCGCGACGCCCGGGACCGCGACGGCGGCCGAGTGGTACGTGCCGACCACCGGGTACCCGGCGGCGACCGCCTGCCGGCACACCTCGGCGCCGAGGAAGCCGCTGGCGCCCACCACGAGCAGTGTCATCTCGTACCTCCAGTCATGGAGAAGGCCCGCGTCATTCTTGACGCGGGCCTTCCATAAACCGATCAGGTCGGGTCGGCCACCGGGGCGGCCGGGCCGGCGGTGCCGGCGTGCGGGCCGGTCGGCGCCTTCGGCTTCGCGTCGATGCCGGCCTCGGCGCGCTGCTGCGCGGTGATCGGCGTCGGCGCGCCGGTCAGCGGGTCGAAACCGCCCCGGGTCTTCGGGAAGGCGATGACCTCGCGGATCGAGTCCGCGCCGGCGAGCAGCATGCAGACCCGGTCCCAGCCGAACGCGATGCCGCCGTGCGGCGGGGCGCCGTACTTGAACGCCTCCAGCAGGAAGCCGAACTTGTCCTGCGCCTCCTCGGCGGTGATGCCGAGCAGGTCGAAGACCCGCTGTTGCACGTCGCCGCGGTGGATACGGATCGAGCCGCCACCGATCTCGTTGCCGTTGCAGACGATGTCGTACGCGTAGGCCAGGGCCCGGTCCGGGGCCTCCTCGAACCGGTCCACCCACTCGGCGTTGGGCGAGGTGAATGGGTGGTGCACGGCGGTCCAGCCGCCCTCGTCCGTCTTCTCGAACATCGGCGCGTCGACCACCCAGCAGAACGCCCAGGCGCTCTCGTCGACCAGGTTGGCCCGCTTGGCGATCTCGATCCGGGCCGCGCCGAGCAGCTCCTGCGCCTCCCGGGTCTCGGCGCTGGCGGCGAAGAAGATGGCGTCGCCCGGCTTGGCGCCGACCGCGTCGGCCAGCCCGGCCAGGTGCGTCGCGGAGAGGTTCTTGGCCACCGGGCCGCGCGCCTCGCCGGTCTCCGCGTCGAGCACCACGTACGCCAGGCCGCGCGCGCCGCGCGCCTTGGCCCAGTCCTGCCAGCCGTCCAGCTCCTTGCGGGTCTGGCTCGCGCCGCCCGGCATGACCACCGCGCCCACGTAGCCGCCCGCGTCGATCGCGCCGGCGAAGACCCGGAACTCGGTGCCGCGCAGGTAGTCGGTCAGCTCGGTCAGCTCGACGCCGTAGCGCAGGTCCGGCTTGTCCGAGCCGTACCGGGACATCGCGTCGTGCCAGGTGATCCGCGGGATCGGCCGGGGGATCTCGTAGCCGGCCAGGTCGGACCAGAGCGCCGACACGATCGCCTCACCGAGATCGATCACGTCGTCCTCGGTGACGAACGACATCTCGATGTCGAGCTGGGTGAACTCCGGCTGCCGGTCGGCGCGGAAGTCCTCGTCCCGGTAGCAGCGGGCGATCTGGTAGTACCGCTCCATGCCGCCGACCATGAGCAGCTGCTTGAACAGCTGCGGCGACTGCGGCAGCGCGTACCAGCTGCCCGGCTGGAGCCGGACCGGGACCAGGAAGTCCCGGGCGCCCTCCGGGGTGGAGCGGGTCAGCGTCGGGGTCTCGATCTCCAGGAAGTCCCGCTCGTGCAGCACCGTGCGGGCGAGCTGGCTGGCCCGCGAGCGCAGCCGCATCGCCTTCGCCGGGCCGCTGCGGCGCAGGTCCAGGTAGCGGTACTTGAGCCGGATGTCGTCGCCGGCCTCGATCTGGTCGTCGACCGGCAGCGGCAACGGAGCCGCCTCGGAGAGCACCTCCAGCGCGCTGGCGGTCACCTCGACCTCGCCGGTCGGCAGGTCCGGGTTCTCGTTGCCCTCCGGGCGGCGGGTCACCTCGCCGGTGACCTTCACGCAGAACTCGTTGCGCAGCGCGTGCGCGTCCTCCTCGCGGAAGACGACCTGCACCACGCCGGAGGCGTCGCGCAGGTCGACGAAGATGACACCACCGTGGTCGCGCCGGCGGGCCACCCACCCGGCGAGCGTCACCGTCGAGCCGGCGTCCGCCGCGCGCAGGCTTCCGGCATTGTGGGTACGGATCACGGCTTGCGTCTCCTCATCGCTGAACGGGCTGCCCCCGCATTCTGTCAGCTTGGCGGAGCGCGCCCCGCGCCACCCGGCAACCCGGTCACCCGGGCGACCGACCCGGCTCAGGCGTCGGGGATGTCCCAGCCGGTCACCTGGATAGTGGCCGCGCCGTCGTTGGCCACGCCGACCACCTCGATCAGCGCCATCCGCCACGGCCTGCCGTGCGCCTTGGCGTCGGCGTAGTCGGTGGTGACGCAGATCGCCTTGCCCTTGATGACCGGAACCAGCTGATTCTCACCGATCAACGCGGTACGGATCTTGTCGGCGCACTCCTGCGGCTTCATGCCCGCGGTGGCCGCGTCGGTGCCCTTGACCCCGTCCGCCAGGCGCAGCGTCGAGGGGTCGTTGCCGCAGCCCACGGTGAACCGGATGTCCGCCCCGGCCTCGTCGTTCTGCGTCCGGGGCTCGTCCAGGTCGGCGTACTGGGAGTAGTCGCAGGCCGCCTTGAGGACCAGCGTCTGCTTCTCGTACCGGGGCCGGTAGACCGTCCGCTCGTTGAGTGCGGGCGCCTCCCCGGGCGACTGGGGCGTGTCGTCGGGGACGGTGCTCTCCGTCTCGGTGGGTGCGCTGGTGGTCGGCTGCCCGCCACCCGGCCCACCGGTCGTCGGCGTGCCGGCCGCCGCGGGCCGCAGCGCGATCTCCTTCGCGTCCTTCGCCTGGTCGATGGCCCGCCAGGCGAAGATCGCCGAACCGAACGCCAGCAGCAGGGCGAGCCCGGCGACGCCCAGGGCGAGCAGGGTCAGCCCCTGCCCGGCCGGACGGGCGGACGCGGCGGGCCGACCGGGGACGCCACCCGCGGGCGGGGGCGTGGCGGGCCGGCCGGGGGCGCCGGGCGGAGCCGCGCCACCGGCGGCGGGCGGGTTCGGTCCCGGAAAGGTCGGCTGGGCGTCGTTCGGCCCGCGGGGCTCGCTCATGGGCGGTTCTCCTGAACAGGTGACGGTCGGACGAACTGCGGTTATCGCAGGATCAAGGAACGTGCGCTGTCGCCAAGCGGACAGCAGGGGTACGCGGAGTCGCTTGTGGACCGACGTGATGATAGAAACACGGACGCAATCGCGTCGACCACAGACAACCGGGGAGAGACGTGGCGACCGTCGACAAGGAGCAGTCCGTCGAGGCCGGTCGGGCCGAGGGTCGTGACGGCCCGAACTGGGTCGTGTGGATCACCACGGTCACCGCGGTGCTCAGCGTCCTCCTCGGCGGGGGTGCCCTGCTGCGGGACTACTTCGGCTGGGAGAAGACCGACTCGGACGCCGGCCCGACCCCGGCCGGCGTGACCGGCGCGCCGAGCCCGGGTGGCGCGACCGCACCGACGACCGGGACGTCCACCGCCGCTCCCCCGACCTCCGGGCCGGCCACCGTGCACGTGGACAGCCTGAAGCCGAAGGCCGGCGAGGCCAACAAGGCCCCACTGCCCCGGGCGCTCGAGGGTCAGGCCGGTCTGGACCGGGCGATCGCCGTCCGCTGCCCGGAGAACGTGGCTCAGGACAAGCAGCGCGAGGTGACCTACGAGCTGCGGCGCCGCTACCAGGACCTCACCCTCGGGGTGCGGGCGTACTCGCCGGACGACCCGCAGGACACGGTACGGGTCACCGTGTACGTCGCCGTCAAGCAACCGGACGACAGCGTGGACCGGCTGGAGCGCGGGTTCGCGGACGCCCACCAGGGCGCGCCGGCCAACCTCTCCGCCGACGTCTCCGGTGCCGACGACCTCATCCTGTCCGTGGAGTGCCAGTCGCCGACCTCCATCGCGGTGCTCACCGACGCCCGGATCACGCCGGCCTGACCCCCGACCGGCCGGACGGCGGTTACCGTGGCCGGATGCGAGCCGTACCGGTCTGGGCCGTGGTCACGGCGGCGGCCGCGCCCGTCCTGCTGGTGACCGGCTGGACCGTGGCGGGCGCCCGGCAACCGGCCGGGTACGACCCGGTCCGGGACACCCTCAGCGAGCTGGCCGGCCCGGCCGCCACCGACCCGTGGATCATGACCGGCTGCCTGGTCCTGCTCGGCTGCTGCTACCTCGCCACCGCCGCCGTGCTGCACGCCGCCGGGCTGCCGGCCCGGTTCCTGCTCGGCGTGGGCGGGGCGGCCACCGTAGCGCTGATCGCCTTCCCCCGGCCGCAGGTCGGTGGCTCGATGGCGCACGGCACCGTGGCGACGGTCGCCGTGCTCGCGTTGGTGTTGTGGCCGGCCGGGGCGGCCCTGCGGCTGCCTCCGGCGGCGGTCCGGGCGGAGCCGCCGTGGGCGTTCCGGCGGCCGGTGGCGCTGACCGCGACGGCGCTGCTGCTGGCGCTCTTCGGCTGGTTCGTGGTGGAGGTGACCGGCGGGTCCCGGACCGGGCTGGCGGAGCGGGTGACGGCGGTGGCGGTCGCCCTCTGGCCCCTGCTCGCGGTGCTCTCCGCCCGCCGGGCGCACCAGCAGTGGTTCGCCGCCGACGCAGCTCCGCCCCGCCCACCCGACCGGCCGGCACAGCCGGGCGGCCCGCCGGTCACTCCCGGCCGGCCGGCGGCCGGCGGTTGACCCGCACTCGCGGCACCCCGCCGACACGCGGAGCGGGCCGCCGGTCGCCCGGCGGCCCGCTCGCGGGGTCGATCAGTAGACGCTGACGCCGTAGACGCTCAGCGGCTCGGTCACCGGCTGGAAGTAGGTGGTGCCGCCGGTGGTGCAGTTGCCGCTGCCGCCGGAGGTGAGGCCCAGGGCGGTGCTGCCGGCGAAGAGCGAGCCACCGCTGTCGCCACCCTCGGCGCAGACGTTGGTCTTGATCAGGCCGTAGACGCTGCCCTCGGCGTAGTTCACGGTCGCGTTGGTGGCCGAGACGCTGCCGCTGCGCAGGCCGGTGGTGCTGCCGGACCGCTTGACGGCCTGGCCGACGTACGCGTTGCCGGCCGTGGTGATGTCCTGGTAGGTGCCGTTGTAGAGGTAGACGTTGCCCGGCTGCGAGGCGATGCTGTAGCGCACGATGCCGTAGTCGTTGCCCGGGAAGCTGGTGCCGGCCCGGGTGCCGAGCAGCGAGGTCTGGCTGGAGTTCGAGTACCAGTACGAGCCCAGGTTGGTGCAGTGCCCGGCGGTGAGGAAGTAGTAGACGCCGGAGCCGCTGCGCACGTTGAAGCCGAGCGAGCAGCGGTAGCCGCTGCTGTAGATGGCCTGGCCGCCGGAGATCCGGGTGGTCAGCGTGCCGGCCTCGGCCTCGATCCGGACGGCGCCGCCGGTGCGGGCGGCGGCGGCCTCGACCCGCGCCAGCTTGGCGCCGGTGACCGTGCTGTCGACGGAGATCACCACCTGGTTGGTGGCCGGGTCGGTCCACCAGGCGGTGCCGGCGATCTTGGCGGACCGCTCCAGCTCGGCGGTGGCGGCGCGGAGCTGGTCGGCGCCGCGGGTGACGATCTTCGCGGTCGCGCCGGCGGCGCGCACCTGGCGGGCGGCCGCGGCGTCGGTCACCGCGACGATCATCTTGCCGCTGGCGTCGGCGTACGTGCCGGCGGCGCGGTCACCGAGCTGGGCGGCGAGGGCGGCGGCGGCGTCGGGGGATGCGGGCGAGGCAGGGGCCGCCTGGGCGGGTGCGCCGAGGAGCGAGCCGGTGACCAGGGTGCCGGCCACAGCGATGGCAGCAGCGCGGCGCAGCGAGGACCTCGTGGGTCGCATGTAACAACCTCCGGATGGGGGTGACGGGCGCCGTCACAGGGACGCGCCCGGGGACAACCCGGCCGACCTGGGGAAACCGGCCGAGTGACCAAAGTATTCACATATTTAAGATCGTAAGCAAGACGTCCGTTTGCCCGAATTCGCCCCGCCGCCCCCGGTAACCGCGGCGCAACATTGTGGACACAGAGCAGCGTCTATACGATCTGGCCACCGCAGTCACGCCGGCACCCGTGATCCGGAGGCCACCATGACCCTCACCCGCCGCGCGCTGGCGGCCCTCGCCAGCGCCACCGCCCTCGTCCTGCTCGCCGCCAGCCCCGCCGTCGCCGCCGCCACCCCACCCCCCAACTCGATGGCCAGCATGGGTGACTCGATCACCCGCGGTTTCAACGCCTGCGGCTGGTATTCCGACTGCACCTCGCGCTCGTTCAGCACCGGCGACTACTCCAGTGTGAACAGCCACTACCTGCGGATCCGCGCGGTCAACCCGAACATTCAGGGCCGCAACTACAACGACGCCAGGACCGGGGCCAAGTCCGCCGACATGTACGGCCAGGCGGGCAGCGCGGTCAGCCAGGGCGTCGAGTACGTCACCATGCTGATCGGCGCCAACGACGCCTGCACCAGCTCCGAGTCCACCATGACCCCGGTGACCACCTTCCGGGCGAACGTCGACAGCGCGCTCAACCGGATCAAGGCCGGCCTGCCCAACGCCCGGGTGGCCGTGATCAGCATCCCGGACATCTACCGCCTCTGGTACGTGGGCAAGGACAGCGGCAGCGCCCGCTCGGCCTGGTCGCTCTTCGGCATCTGCCAGTCCATGCTGGCGAACCCGACGTCCACCAGCCAGACCGACGTGGACCGGCGGGCCCGGGTCCGGCAGCGGGTGATCGACTTCAACACCCAGCTCGCCCAGGCCTGCACCGCGTACGGCGCGAACTGCGACTTCGACGACAACGCCGTGTTCAACTACCCGTTCGTGCTGAGCCAGGTCTCCACCTGGGACTACTTCCACCCCAACACCAGCGGACAGGCGGTGCTCGCCAGCGTCTCGTACGCCAACGGCTTCGGCTGGTAGCCCCTCCCCCGCCCGGCGCGCGGACCCTCGGGCGGTCCGCGCGCCGGACCGCGCCCTCAGACCCGGCGCCGGGCGCCCGGCCCCGGCCGGGGCAGCACGTCACGCGGGTCGGTCACCTCGTGCCCCTGCGCGCAGCGCAGCGCGACCCGGACCTCGGCGCCGCAGTCACGGTGGCTGACGGCGAGGGGTGCGCCGTCCGGGTCGGCCAGGTAGCGGTCGCCCCAGCCGAGCACCGCCACCAGCACCGGCCACAGGTCGAGCCCCTTGTCGGTCAGTCGGTACTCGTGCCGCACCCGGCTGCCCGGCTCCCGGTAGGGCTCCCGCCGCAGCACCCCCTGCTCGACCAGCATGGCGAGCCGGTTGGTGAGCACCTGGCGCGGGATGCCGGTGCGCACCCGCATGTCGTCGAAGCGGCGTATGCCGTTGAAGACCTCCCGGAGCACGACCAGGGTCCACCGCTCGCCGAGGATCTCCATGGCGCGGGCGATGGTGCAGTTCTCCACCGACCAGTCCAGTGCCGCAGGTCTCATGCCAACCAGGCTAGGTCTGATTGACAGACTCAGCAACGCGCTGCGAGGCTGAGTCCATGACGCAGACGCAGGACCGCAGCCGCACGTTCTCCTGGAGCGACCCGGTCGCCGGGGCCGCGCACGTCGGCCGCCGCAGCGGGCTGGAGCTGCTGCGCGCGATGATCGCCGGCGAGCTGGCCGCGCCGCCGGTGATGCACCTGATCGACATGGCCCGGATGGAGGCGGACGAGGGTCGCGTCGCCGTCGAGCTGGTGCCGCAGGAGTTCCACTACAACCCGCTCGGCACCGTGCACGGCGGGATCATCTCCACGCTGCTGGACACCGCCGCCGGCTGCGCGGTGCACACCACCCTGCCGGTCGGCGTCGGCTACACCTCGCTGGACCTGAACGTGAAGTTCCTCCGCCCGGTCACCGTGGCCAGCGGCACCCTGCGCTGCGAGGGCACGGTCCTCCAGCGCGGCCGCCGCACCGCCCTCGCCGAGGCCCGCCTGACGGACACCAGGGCCCGCCTCATCGCCCACGCCACCTCCACCTGCCTCCTCTTCCCCCTGGACCAGCCCGCCTGATCCCCCTCACCCCCGCGGACGGGGGCGAGGGGCGGGTCAGCGGGCGGCGGCGAGGCGGGCGGCGCGGGCGGCGCGCTTCTCCTCGAAGCGCGCGGCCTGGGTTTCCAGGGTGTCCAGGTGGGCGGCGATCTGGTCGCGGGCGGCCTCGCCGTCGGCGTCCAGGCCGGTCGCGTCGAAGATGTTCCACTGGCGCAGCACGGGTACGACCACCTCGTCACGGTGCTGGCGCAGGTCGTAGATGCCGGCCAGGGCGATCGCCACGGACTTGCGGGCGAAGCCCTCGATGCCGACCCCGGGCATCTGGAACTCGGCCAGCACGTCGGCCACCGCGCGCATCGCCTGGCTCGGGGCCAGCTCGAAGGCCGCGCCGAGCAGGTTGCGGTAGAAGACCATGTGCAGGTTCTCGTCGGCCGCCACCCGGGCCAGCAGCGCCTCGCAGACCGGGTCGCCGGCGGCCCGACCGGTGTTGCGGTGCGAGATCCGGGTGGCCAGCTCCTGGAACGAGACGTACGCCAGCGAGTGCAGCACCTCGTCGTCGTGGGCGTTGACGTACCCGTTCGACATGTGCACCATCCGGGCCCGCTCCAGCGCCACCGGGTCCACCGCCCGGGTCACCGTCAGGTAGTCGCGGATGGCGGTGCCGTGCCGCCCCTCCTCGGCCGTCCACCGGTGCACCCAGGTCCCCCACGTCCCGTCCCGGCCGAAGAGGGTGGCGATCTCGTGGTGGTACGAGGGCAGGTTGTCCTCGGTCAGCAGGTTGACGATCAGCGCGGTCCGGGCCACGTCGGGCAGCCGGCTGTCCGCCTCCGACCAGGCTTCGCCGCCGAGCGGGCCGTCGAAGGTGCGCCCCTCGCTCCACGGCACGTACTCGTGCGGGAACCACTCCTTGGCGACCGACAGGTGCCGGTCGAGGTTCTTCCCGACGACGGGTTCGAGCTCGTGGAGCAGGGCGGTCTGGCTGAGCACGGTCACGACGATCTCCCTACGGCAGCGTAAGTTACGCCACCGTAAGTCGAATCGTCCTCAGGCGCCAGTCTGAGCCGGCCCGACCAGCGGCTTCAGGTCCGCCCGGGGCGGGGTCCACTCGCCTGCCGCGGCCGCCACCTGCTCGCCGGAGCGGATGTCCTTCACCTCGTCGCCCTCGGCGCCGGGGAACCAGACGTACGGGATGCCGCGCCGCTCGGCGTACCGGATCTGCTTGCCGAACTTGGCCGCGCTCGGCGACACCTCGGTGGGGATGCCCCGGGAGCGCAGCGCCTCGGCGACCTTGTTGCTGGCCGCCCGCTCCTCCTCGGTGGTCACCGCGACCAGCACGCAGGTCGGCACGTCCCGGGAGACCGCGAGCGCGCCCGAGCCGAAGAGCAGGCCGAGCAGCCGGGTCACCCCGATCGAGATGCCCACGCCCGGGAAGCGGACGTTGCCGGAGCTGGCCAGGTTGTCGTAGCGGCCGCCGGAGCAGATCGAGCCGAACCGCTCGTACCCGATCAGTTGCGTCTCGTAGACGGTGCCGGTGTAGTAGTCCAGGCCGCGGGCGATGCGCAGGTCGGCGACGCAGAGGCCGGGCGAGTGCGCGGCGGCGGTCTCCACCACCGCGACCAGCTCGGCGATGCCCTCGTCCAGCAGCGGGTCGCTCACCCCGAGGGCGCGCACCGCGTCGGCGAACGAGGCGTCCGGCGCGGAGATCTCGGCCAGCGCCAGGCACGCCTTGGCCTGTGCCTCGCTCGCCCCGGCGGTCTCCGCGAGCAGCTCGGCCACCTTCGCCGGGCCGATCTTGTCGAGCTTGTCGACCGCGCGCAGCGCCGCCTCCGGGTCGGTGAGCCCGATGCCCCGGTAGAAGCCCTCGCAGATCTTCCGGTTGTTGACCTGGATCCGCACCGGCGGGATCGGCAGCGAGCGCAGCGCGTCGCCGATGACCAGCGGCATCTCGGCCTCGTAGTGGGCCGGCAGGGTGTCCCGGTCGACGATGTCGATGTCGGCCTGGAGGAACTCCCGGTAGCGACCCTCCTGCGGGCGCTCCCCCCGCCACACCTTCTGGATCTGGTAGCGGCGGAACGGGAACTGCAGCTTGCCGGCGTTCTCCAGCACGTACCGGGCGAACGGCACGGTCAGGTCGAAGTGCAGGCCGAGCGCGTCGTCGCCGGCCGGACCGTCGGTGTCGGCCTGGAGGCGGCGCAGCACGTAGACCTCCTTGGAGGTCTCCCCCTTGCGCAACAACTGGTCGAGCGGCTCGACCGAGCGGGTTTCGAGGGGCGCGAAGCCGTACAGCTCGAAGGTATTGCGAATGCGATCGAGCACGAACTGCTCGATCATCCGCTGCGACGGGTTCCACTCGGGAAAGCCAGAAATGGGAGTGGGCTTGCTCATGATGCTCCTTCAGAGCCCGCGCTGCCGGCGCGGGAAGGTCGAAAGCGGCGCTACAGGCCGCGGGTGGGCGCAGCCGGGCGCGCGCCGCCGGTCCCCGCCACCTCGAGGAGGTACGGGTTGGTCGCGCGCTCGCGGCCGACGGTGGTCGCGGGGCCGTGGCCGGGCAGGACGACGGTGTCGTCGGCCAGCGGGAGGACCTTCTCCCGCAGGCTGGACAGCATCCGGGGCATGCTGCCGCCCGGCAGGTCGGTGCGGCCGATCGAGCCGGCGAAGAGCACGTCACCGGAGAGGCAGATCTGCTCGGCCTCCCAGGGCGAGCCGGCGCCGGGCATCCGGAACAGCACCGACCCGCCGGTATGGCCGGGGGCATGGTCGACGGTGATCTCCAGGCCGGCGAGGCTCAGCGTGGCACCGTCGGTCAGCTCGGCCACGTCGTCCGGCTCGGTGTACGGCAGCCGCCCGCCGAAGAGCTGGGTGAGGTCCATGGAGAGCGCCTTGCCGGGGTCGGCCAGCAGCTCGCGGTCCTCCGGGTGGACGTACGCGGGGATGCCGCGCGCGCCGCAGACCGGGGCCACGGAGAAGGTGTGGTCGAGGTGGCCGTGGGTGAGCAGCACGGCGGCCGGGTGCAGGCGGTGCTCGGCGAGCACGGCGTCGAGCCGGTCGAGGACCCCGATTCCGGGGTCGACCACCACGCACTGCTCCCCCGGCGCGGTCGCCACCACGTAGCAGTTGGTGCCGAAGGCGTCCGCGGGAAAGCCGGCCACGAGCACGTCCGCTCCCCTTCCGTTGCAGTCGTCGTCCCGTTCAGCAGCCTAGTCGCACCGGCCACCGCTTTCCGCCGGCCCACTGGTCGCGGCAGCCCCGCCAGCCACAGTGACAACGCCCGATACATCGAGGCCGGACCTCGGACACCACTTTCCCAGCCGGTAGCCGTACACTCTGGCGGGCGTGTGGCGTGGCGCACCTGCCCACGACCGGGCGGACGGCGCCCGGGCGTCGGCGAGGACCAGGGTAGAGGAAGGGGAGCACGGGTGGCTTCCAGCAGGGACCGGCAGCGCAAACTGGCGCGGGCCAAGCTCGACCGGCAGCTCGCCCGGCGGGCGGCGGCCGCCAAGCGACGCCGGCAGATCCAGGCCGGTGTCGGCGCCGCGGTGGTGCTCGCGCTGATCGTCGTCGGTTCGGCCTGGGCGCTCGGCGCGTTCGACTCGAAGCCGGAGAAGAAGGCCGCCGAGGACGTCTGCCTCTGGACTCCGCAGGACGCCAGCGCCAACACCAACCTCAAGGACGTCGGCACCCCGGCCACCACCGGCCTGCCGACCTCGGGCAGCCGGGCGATGACGGTCACCACCAACCAGGGCGCCCCGATCACCGCCGAGCTGGACGTCGCCTCGGCGCCGTGCGCGGCGGCCAGCATCTCGTACCTGGCCGGCAAGTCGTTCTACGACAACACCAAGTGCCACGAGATCACCACCGAGGGCGCGCTGCGCTGCGGCGACCCGAGCGGCAGCGGCATCGGCGGGCCGACGTACTCGTTCTACGACGAGAACGTCCCCACCGCGGCGCCGAGCCCGTCCGCCTCGCCGGCCCCGGGCCAGGCCCCGGCGTACCCGAAGGGCACGATCGCGATGATCGCGAACCCGCCCGGCGCCAACAGCAGCCAGTTCCTGATCTTCTTCAAGGACTTCAACCCCGCCCAGCCGAAGTACCCGGTGATCGGCAAGGTCACCGGCGGGCTGGACGTGCTGGCGAAAATCGGTGCCCTCCCGACCGTGGACAATGGGAGCGGAGCCAAGGTCAAGCCGAAGACGGACGTGGTGATCCAGAGCCTCACCGTCGGCGAGGTGAACGCGGCCCCGGCCGCCACCAGCGCGCCGGCGGCCAGCCCGAGCGCCGGCTGACCCGGCCCGTCCGCCCCCTGAACAGCAGCGGCAGCGCCGCACCCGAGAACACCGGAGGAGTGACCGTGACGTCCACGAGAGAGCGGCAGCGCGCGGCGGCGCGGGCCCGACTCGAGCGGGAGATGGCCGAGCGCGCCACCAAGGCCCGCAAGCGCCGGCAGACCCAGGCCATCGTCGGGGCCGCGGCCGTGCTGGTGCTCGTGGTGGCCGGCACGGTCTGGCTGGTCACCTCGCTCGGCGGTGACGACAAGAAGGCGGACACCGCCAACACGGCCGGCTACTCCCAGTGCACCTACACCGAGGTGCCGAAGGAGGCCCGGTCCAAGCAGATCAAGGACGTCGGCGTGCCCCCGAACCAGCAGGACAACAAGGGCACCCAGACCATGACGATCGACACCAACCTGGGTCCGATCACCGCCTCGGTCAACCGGGGCGAGGTGCCCTGCACCGCGGGCAGCTTCACCTACCTGGCCAGCAAGGGCTTCTTCGACAACACCAAGTGCCACCGGCTGGTCACCGAGGGCATCAAGGTGCTCCAGTGCGGTGACCCGAGCGCGACCGGCAAGGGCTGGCGGGAGACCGACGGCACCGGCGGGCCGAGCTACAACATGTCCGAGGAGAACCTGCCGACCGACAAGCGGCCGCCGTACCCGGACGGCGTCATCGCGATGGCCAACTCCGGCCAGCAGGGCAGCACCGGCAGCCAGTTCTTCATCGTCTACGGCGACTCGCAGCTCGACCCGAACTACACCGTGGTGGGCACCGTCACCGGCGGCATGGACCTGGTGAAGCAGGTCGCGGCAGCCGGTGACGACGGCGCCTTCGCCAAGCAGGCCGGTGGCGGTCACCCGAAGAAGGAGATCGTCATCAACAAGCTGTCGATGAGCGCCATCCAGGGCGGCTGACCCACCCCGCAGCACGCGGAAAAGCGCCCGCCGGCTGAGCCGGCGGGCGCTTTTCCGTGCGTTGGAGGGTTGTCAGGCGCCCGAGGTGACCCGGTACGCGTCGAAGACCCCGTCGACCTTGCGGACCGCGGCCAGCAGGTGCCCCAGGTGCTTCGGGTCGGCCATCTCGAAGCTGAACCGGCTCACCGCCACCCGGTCGCGGGTGGTGGTGACGGTCGCGGAGAGGATGTTGACCCGCTCGTCGGAGAGCACCCGGGTGACATCGGCCAGCAGCTTGTGCCGGTCGAGCGCCTCCACCTGGATGGCGACCAGGAAGGTGGAGGCGGAGGTGAGCTTCCAGCTCACCTCGACCACCCGCTCGCTCTGCGCCCGCAGGTCCTCGGCGTTGGCGCAGTCGTCCCGGTGCACGCTCACCCCGCCGGAGCGGGTGACGAAGCCGAAGACGGCGTCCGGCGGCACCGGCGTGCAGCACCGGGCCAGCTTGATCCAGACGTCGCTGACCCCGCGCACGACCACGCCCGGGTCGCTGCTGTTCTGCCGGCTGCGCGGCGGCCGGGTGGCGACGGCGGTCTCGGCGATGTCCTCCGCCGCGCCCTCCTCGCCGCCGTACGCGGCCATCAGCTTCTGCACCACCGACTGCGCCGAGACCTGACTGTCGCCGACCGCCGCGTAGAGCGAGGCCACGTCGGCCAGGTGCAGGTCCCGGGCGATCGCCATCAGCGCGTCCGAGGTGAGCATCCGCTGCAACGGCATGCCCTGCTTGCGCATCGCCTTGACGATCGAGTCCTTGCCGGCCTCGATCGCCTCCTCGCGCCGCTCCTTGTTGAAGTACTGGCGGATCTTGGTGCGGGCGCGCGGGCTCTTGACGAACCCCAGCCAGTCCTGCGTCGGGCCGGCCGTCTCGGACTTCGAGGTGAAGATCTCGATCACGTCGCCGTTGGAGAGCGTCGACTCCAGCGGCACCAGCTTGCCGTTGACCCGCGCCCCGATGCACTTGTGCCCGACCTCGGTGTGCACCGCGTACGCGAAGTCCACCGGCGTCGACCCGGTCGGCAGCGGGATGACGTCACCCTTCGGGGTGAAGACGTACACCTCCTGGCTGGACAGGTCGAACCGGAGCGCGTCGAGGAACTCGCTCGGGTCGGCCGCCTCGCGCTGCCAGTCGAGCAGCTGGCGCAGCCAGGTCATCTCGTCGATGTGCGCCGGCGGGCCGACGACCGGGGTGCCCTTGTGCTCCTTGTACTTCCAGTGCGCGGCGATGCCGAACTCGGCGGTGCGGTGCATCGCGTAGGTGCGGATCTGCATCTCCACCGGCTTGCCGGTGGGCCCGATGACCGTCGTGTGCAACGACTGGTACATGTTGAACTTGGGCATGGCGATGTAGTCCTTGAACCGGCCCGGCACCGGCTGCCAGTTGGCGTGGATGACGCCCAGCGCCGCGTAGCAGTCCCGCACCGTGTCGACCAGGATCCGCACCCCGACCAGGTCGTAGATGTCGTTGAAGTCGCGCCCCCGCACGATCATCTTCTGGTAGATCGAGTAGAGGTGCTTCGGCCGCCCGGTGGTCTCCGCCTTGATCTTGGCGGCCTTCAGGTCGGTCGACACCTTCTGGGTCACCTGGCGCAGCAGCGCCTCCCGCTGCGGCTGGTGCTCCCCGATCAGGCGGTTGATCTCCTCGTACCGCTTCGGGAACAGGGTGCCGAAGGCGAGGTCCTCCAGCTCCCACTTGATGGTGTTCATACCGAGGCGGTGGGCGAGCGGAGCCAGGATCTCCAGCGTCTCCTTGGCCTTCTGCTCCTGCTTGGGGCGGGGCAGGAAGGTCAGCGTACGCATGTTGTGCAGCCGGTCGGCCAGCTTGATCACCAGGACCCGCGGGTCCTTGGCCATGGCCACGACCATCTTGCGGATCGTCTCCGCCTTGGCGGCGTCGCCGAGCTTGACCTTGTCGAGCTTGGTCACGCCGTCGACCAGCAGGGCCACCTCGCCGCCGAAGTCGGCCCGCATCTGGTCGAGGGTGTACTCGGTGTCCTCGATCGTGTCGTGCAGCAGCGCGGCGACCAGGGTGGTGGTGTCCATCCCGAGGTTGGCGAGGATGGTCGCCACGGCGAGCGGGTGGGTGATGTACGGGTCACCGGACTTGCGGTACTGACCCGAGTGCCAGCGCGCGGCGGTGTCGAAGGCGCGCTGGAGCAGCCGGGCGTCGGCCTTGGGGTGGTTCTCCCGGTGGGTGGCGATCAGCGGCTCGAGGACCTCGCTCACCTGCGAGGTCTGCCACGGCGCGTTGAACCGGGCCAGCCGGGCCCGCACCCGCCGGCCGGTAGGCGCGTTGGAGAGGGCGAACCCGCCGCTGGGCGAGGGGTCGCCCGCGGCCTCGGCCGGGAACGGCACCACGACCGCGCCGCCGTCCGCTTGCGGGTCGGGCCCGCCGCCGGAGGCGCCGGTCACCCGGGCCGGCGGGTTGCCGCTCCGCTCGGTCACCGAGCCGTCCGCGTCGCCTGTCGGGTGCACCGTGCCCTCCACCGGAGGGACGACATCGTGGGACACCGGCCTCCTCACCGCTCGCCGGGGATGCGCCGGCCGTCCGGCCGACGTCCTGTTCAACCGGCCGAGGGGCCGGCGTTGTTCCGCGTCGACCGCCCCGGGCCGACGTGGTCCGCTCCGGCCACCGGGGACCTCGCGGTCCCGGCGGCCCCGCACCGGCCGTGCGGCCGGCCGTCGCGCCGCCGGACGGTCACCCGTCCGGTCAGCAAAGGGCAATGCTACCCGCACGCACGGTACGTCGCCGCTCCGCCGGACGGACCGCGCCGGGTCGGCCCGACGGGCCGAGATGTCAAACGGTCAGCAGGGCATGGACCGGACGGGGGGCGAGCCGCTCACGCCCCTTGAGGAAGCCCAGCTCCAGCAGCACGGTGAAGCCGGCCACCGTGCCGCCGGCCCGCTCGACCAGGTCGAGGGTGGCCTCGGCGGTGCCGCCGGTGGCCAGCACGTCATCCACCACGAGGACCCGGTGGCCGGCGGTGAACGCGTCCTGGTGCACCTCCAGGGTCGCCTCGCCGTACTCCAACGCGTAGGAGGCGGAGTGGGTGGCCCGGGGCAGCTTGCCCGCCTTCCGGATCGGCACCACGCCGACTCCGGTGGCGTACGCGATGGCCGCGGCCAGCACGAAGCCCCGCGCCTCGATGCCGGCCACCGCGTCGAACGAGGCACGCCCGTGGTAGGCGATGATCCCGTCGATCACCTCGCGGAAGACGTCGCCGTCGGCGAAGAGCGGCATCAGGTCCTTGAACATGACCCCGGGCTTGGGGAAGTCCGGCACGTCCAGCACCCGGCTGGCAACCAGCTGGGCGACCTCGGGGCCGCTGTCCCCCCGTACCCCGGTGGTGTGGGTCTCCGTCACGGTGCGTCCCATGTCCCTTCGAACGACGACGGCGTCCGCCATGCTGCTCGCACAGCATGGCGGACGCCGTCCGGTCGATTTCTACCGGGTCTCCCCCGGCCCGGTCAGCGGCGCTTCGCACCGCCCGGCCGGTTGCCCCCGCCGCCGCTGGGGCGACCACCCCGGGCGCCGGTGGGACGCTTGCCGGCCGGCCGCGCGCCCACCTTCGGCGCGACGCCGGCGAGGGCCGCCGCCTCCGGGTCGATGGTCTCGTCGGCGGTCGGGGCGGCCTTCGGCGCGCCCTTCGGGGCGATCTCGCCGCGGGCGATGGCGCCGCGCCGGCCCAGCACCCGCTTGTTGTGGGCGCTGATCCGCGGGTCCCGGTTCTTCAGCAGCACCAGCAGCGGGGTGGCCAGCAGGATCGAGGTCAGGAACGCGACGGCCATACCGACGAACAGCACCAGACCGAGGTCCTTCAGCGTGCCGGCGCCGAGCAGGCCCGCCCCGATGAACAGCAGACCACCGACCGGCAGCAGGGCGACCACGGAGGTGTTCAGCGACCGCATGAGGCTCTGGTTGAGCGCCAGGTTGGCGGCCTCTCCGTAGGTCATGTTGTTGTTCGCGGTGATGCCCCGGGTGTTCTCCTGGACCTTGTCGAAGACCACCACCACGTCGTAGAGCGCGAAGCCCAGGATGGTGAGGAAGCCGATGATCGTCGACGGGGTGACCTCGAAGCCGACCAGCGAGTAGATGCCGGCGGTGAGGACCAGGTTGGTGAGCAGCGAGGCGATCGAGGCGACCGCCATCCGCCACTCGAAGCGCAGCACCAGGTAGATCGCCACCACCGCGATGAAGATCAGCAGACCGAGCAGCGCCCGCGAGGTGACCTGGCTGCCCCAGGCCTCGGAGACCTGGCTGCCGCTGATCTGGTCCGGCTGGATGCCGAACTCCTGGGCCATCTTGGTCTTGACCGCGTTGGCCTGGTCCGCGCTGAGCTGCGTGGTACGCAGCTCGTAGTACTGACCGCTGGTGCTGCCGACCTTCTGCGCGGTGACCACCTGGGCGCCGCCGCCGTCGGAGCTCAGCGCGGCGTTGACCTTGTCCTCGGCCTGCGCCATCGTGCCGACGCTGGCCGGCACCTGGAACGAGTTGCCGCCGGCGAACTCGATGCCGAGGCTGAAGCCCCGGATCGCGAAGCTGAGCACGGCGATCAGCACCAGCACACCGGCGACGCTGAACCACAGCTTGCGCTTGCCGACGATGTTGAGATCGGCCTCGCCCCGGTAGAGCCGGGCGGCCAGACCAGTCTTAGCCATCTCAGGCCTCCTTGACGCGCGGGTTGCGGGCGGTGGCCTGCTCGGCCGACCGGGCCGGCAGGGCCCGGCCGAGACCGCTGACCCGCGGGGACAGGAACGCCCGGGTCCGGGCGAACATCGTCATGATCGGGTGACGGAAGAGGAAGACGACGAGCAGGTCCAGGACGGTCGCCAGACCGAGCGCGAAGGCGAAGCCCTTCACCGCGCCGACCGAGACGATGTAGAGCACCACGGCGGACATCAGGGTGATCGCGTTCGCCGAGATGATCGTCCGGCGGGCCCGGACCCACGCCCGCGGCACCGCGCTGCGCGGGCTCCGCCCCTCGCGGATCTCGTCCTTGAGCCGCTCGAAGTAGATGACGAACGAGTCCGCCGCCACACCGAGCGAGACGATCATGCCGGCGATGCCGGCGAGGGTGAGGGTGAAGCCGATCGACCGGCCGAGCACCACCAGCGCGCCGAAGACCAGCAGGCCGGACAGCACCAGGCTGAGGAAGATGACCGAGCCGAGCAGCCGGTAGTAGAAGAACGAGTAGATGATGACCAGCAGCATGCCGATGCCGGCCGCGAGCAGGCCCGCCTGGAGGTGGCTGGAGCCCAGCGTCGCGGTGACGTTCTGCTGCTCCTGCGGCACGAAGGTGACCGGCAGCGCGCCGTAGCGGAGCTGGCTGGCCAGCGCGTTCGCGCTCTTGTTGTTGAAGCTGCCGGTGATCTGCGAGTCACCGGTCAGGACGCCCTGGATCTCCGGGGAGGAGACGATCTCGTTGTCCAGGACCACCGCGACGCGGCACTTGCCGTCCTGGCCGAGCGCGGTCTGGTCGCAGGCCTGACCCTCGTTGTTGAACGCCTCGCGGGTCAGCTCGGTCCACCTCTCCTGGCCCTTGCCGGTGAACTTCAGGCTGACCACCCACTGGCTGGTCTGGTCGAGCACAGCGTTGGCGTTGCTGACGTCGGTGCCGAGCACCTTCGCCACGTCGAGCAGGTACTTGGCGCCGGACTCGCAGGCCACCGCCCGCTGCTTCTCGTCCTTGATCGACGCCGCCGGCCGCTTGTCGAGCTGGGCGCAGCTGATCGTCGGCACGTTGAACTGCATGTCGACCGGCAGCGCCGAGATCTCCTGCGGGGAGAGGGTGCTGAACGGCTTGAGCTTCTCGGCCAGCGACGGGTCCATGGTGAGGTCGGCCGGGGCCTGCAGCCCGGAGGCGGCCGCCCAGGCGGCCGGGCCGACCTTCTGCTCGACGGCCTTGCGCTGCTGCTCGACGCTCTGCGGCACCGGCTCGGCGCTGGCGCTCGGGGCCGGCGCTGCGCTGGCCGAGGCCGACGGCGTCGGCGCGGCGGCGCTGGCGCTCGGCGTGGGCGCCATGCCGCCCTGGCCGCCCGCGCTCGGCGACGCGGTCGCCTTCGCGCCGGTGCTGGCCTTCGGCGAGGCGCTGCCGGACGGCTTCGGCGTCGCGCTGCCGGACGGGGCCGGGGTGGCGCTGGCGCTCGGGCTCGGGGCCGGGGCGGCGACCGCGCCGCTGCCGTCGGTGGCCTTGAGGACCTTGCGGAAGCGCAGCTCGGCGGCGCTGCCGACGTTGGTCAGGTCCCGGTTCTCACCGGGCAGGGAGATGACGATGTTGCGGTTGCCCTCGGTGACCACCTCGGCCTCGGCCACGCCGTACGCGTTGACCCGACTCTCGATGATCTGGCGCGCCTCCTCGAGGTTGGCGGCCGTCGGAGGCTTGCCGTCCAGGCTGTTGGTGGCCTCGAGCGTCAGCCGGGTGCCGCCGATCAGGTCCAGGCCGAGCCGGGGCTCCAGCCGGTCCTTCCAGCCACCGCTGGCGCCGCCCGAGAAGAACACCAAGAGATAGAGGACGACGAAGATGAGCCCGAGCACGGCGAGCTGCCGTCCGGGGCGCATCTGTCCCTGAGGTGGTGCCACGGCTGTCTTGTCTCCCTGTACGGTCGCGCCGCTGGGCAGCGGCGACGAAGTCGGGCCGGGGGTGTCCGCCCGACTGCTCTGGCGGGTCGACGTCACCGGCCGACACGCCTCCCGGCCCACGACGCGGCGGCGTCGGGCGGGAGGTACGCGTGTCGGCGTCGGACGCCGACCCAACTATCCACTTGTATCGGTGAATCCGCTGCCCCGTCCGGGGCCGGCGGTCACTCCTTGACCGGCTCGGCTTCCTCGGTGATCGTCTCGGCCTCCGGGGCCTCGGCCCGGTTGACCACCCGGGCGATGGCCGGGCGGGCGTACCGGGTCTGCACGCCCGGGGCCACCTCGAGCAGGACGGTCTCGTCCTCGATGTCGGTGACCGTGCCGTAGAGCCCGCCGATGGTGACCACCTCGTCGCCCGGGGCGATCGCGGACTGCATCTGCTCGGCCTCGCGGCGACGCTTCTGCTGGGGGCGGATCATCATGAAGTACATGACGCCGAAGAGCAGAGCGATCATGAGGATCGGCGTCAGACCGCCCGCTCCCCCGCCACTCGCTGCTGCGTAAAGCACGGTTGTCGACCTTCCCATTGGCCCCCGACCGACCCCGAGGGGCACCGGAGCGGAGGCGGATTCTCACGTCCTGTACAGACCGCGGCGAAGTCTAGTCCCTGCTCCTGGGAAGACCGAATGCGGCACAGATCACGTTCGGATCACGGCTGATCGGTCTGCACCGAGAACAGATCGGGCGCTGGAGGGGCATCCGTGCCAAATGTACCATTCGGCGGCGTACGCCCCAGGTGGTGCCAGGCGGCCTCGGTGGCGACCCGACCCCGGGGCGTACGGGCGAGCAGGCCGGCGCGCACCAGGAAGGGCTCGCAGACCTCCTCCACCGTGTCCGGCTGCTCCCCCACCGCCACGGCGAGGGTGGAGAGCCCGACCGGTCCGCCCCGGAACGAGTCGACCAGCGCGGTGAGCACCGCCCGGTCCAGCCGGTCCAGCCCGAGCGCGTCGACGTCGTACACGGTGAGGGCGGCCCGGGCGGTCTCCAGGGTGACCACCCCGTCGGCCCGGACCTCGGCGAAGTCCCGCACCCGGCGCAGCAGGCGGTTGGCGATGCGCGGCGTGCCCCGGGACCGGCCGGCGATCTCCACCGCGCCCTCCTCGGTGATCGGCACCCCGAGGATCCGGGCGGACCGCTTCAGCAGCGCCTCCAGGTCGGCCGGGGCGTAGAAGTCGAGGTGGGCGACGAAGCCGAACCGGTCCCGCATCGGGCCGGTGAGCAGCCCGGACCGGGTGGTCGCGCCGACCAGGGTGAACGGCTCGACGTCGAGCGGGATGGCGGTGGCGCCCGGCCCCTTGCCGACCACCACGTCGACCCGGAAGTCCTCCATCGCGCTGTAGAGCAGCTCCTCGGCCGGCTTGGCGATCCGGTGGATCTCGTCGATGAACAGGACGTCGCCCTCGGTGAGGCTGGTCAGGATGGCGGCCAGGTCGCCGGAGCGCTCGATCGCCGGGCCGCTGGTCACCCGGATCCCCGAGCCCAGCTCGGCCGCCACGATGTTGGCCAGGGTGGTCTTACCCAAGCCAGGCGGCCCCGAGAGAAGAATGTGGTCGGGCGGGGAGCCGCGCCGCAGCGCGCCCTGGAGCAGCAGGTCGAGCTGGTCGCGGACCCGGTGCTGGGCGATGAACTCCTCCAGGCGCTTCGGCCGGACGCTGGCCTCCGCGTCCCGTTCCGCGTCGCTGACGTACGCCGAGACGAGGTTGTCGCCCGTCATCGGGTCCGGCCCAGGAGGCGGATGGCCTGCTTGAGCAGGACCGGCACGGGCGGGACCTCGCCGTCGACGGTCTCCGCGACCGCGGCCACCGCCTGCTCGGCCTGGCCGGCCGTCCAGCCCAGCCCGACCAGGGCCTGCCGGACCTGCTCGGGCCAGGCGCCGGCGGTGACCCCGGCGGCGCCGTCCGCGCCGACCGGCACCGGACCGATCCGGTCGCGCAGTTCGAGGACGAGGCGCTCGGCGCCCTTCTTGCCGATGCCGGGCACCCGGGTCAGCGCGGCGGTGTCGGCGTTGGCGATGGCCTTGCGGACCGCGTCGGGGGTGTGCACGGCGAGCACCGCCTGGGCCAGCCGGGGGCCCACCCCGCTGGCGGTCTGGAGCAGCTCGAACAGCTGCTTGGCGTCGTCGTCGGCGAAGCCGTAGAGGGTGAGCGAGTCCTCCCGGACCACCAGGCTGGTGGCCAGCCGGGCGGGCTGGCCGATCCGCAGCTCGGCGAGGGTGCCGGGGGCGCACTGCACCGCCAGGCCGATGCCGCCCACTTCCACCACCGCGTGGTCCGGACCGGTCGCGGTCACCGTGCCGCGCACGCTGGCGATCATCGCGCTCCTCCTCGTCGTGCCCGCTCGGCCGCGATGGCCAGCTTGGACCGGGTGCCGCCGCGCCACACGTGACAGATGGCCAGCGCCAGGGCGTCGGCGGCGTCGGCGGGCCGGGGCGGCTCGGGCAGCCGCAGCAGCCGGGTGACCATGGTCGTCATCTGCGCCTTGTCGGCCTGACCGGAACCGGTCACCGCCGCCTTGACCTCGCTCGGCGTGTACGTCTGCACGGGCAGGCCGGCGCGCGCCCCGGCGAGCACGGCGATCCCGCTGGCCTGGGCGGTGCCCATCACGGTGCGGACGTTGTGCTGGGTGAACACCCGCTCCACGGCGACCGCGTCCGGTCGGTGCTCGGCGACCAGGTCGGTGAGTGAGCGGTCCAGGTGCAGCAGGCGCAGCGGCAGCTCGTCGGCCGGGTCGGTGTAGACGACGTAGTAGGCGACCAGCGTGCAGGGCCGCCCGGGCACGCCCTCGACCACGCCGACCCCGCACCGGGTCAGCCCCGGGTCGACGCCCAGCACCCGCACGCCGCCTCCTCCCCCAGCCGCCAGCAGTACGTGTGTTCGACACCCTACTGGTCACCGGTGGCGCTTGCCCGACCGGACACGCCGGGGCACGAGGGAGGGGCCACGCGCCACACACTGAAGCGGTCGAGTATGTGTCGTCGCCCCATGTGCCGCGGGCCACACAGCTCGTAGCTTTGTGCGCCATGACGGCAGAACCCGTGGCGGTCCCCCACGTCGTACGCGTCGACCTCTCCGGTCGTAGCGCACTGGTGACCGGTGGTGGCAGCGGTATCGGACGGGCCTGTGCCCTGCGCCTGGCGGCCGCCGGCGCGGCGGTCCTGGTGGTCGACCGGAACGTGGAGGCGGCCAAGGCGGTGGCCGCCGAGACGGGGGGTCGGGCCGAGGGGATCGACCTGGCCGACCCGGCCGCGGTGGACCGGCTCGACGTCGACGTGGACATCATCGTCAACAACGCCGGCCTGCAGCACGTCGCGCCCGTCCAGGACTTCCCGCCGGACCGCTTCGAGTACATCCAGCGGGTGATGGTGGAGGCGCCGTTCCTGTTCATCCGCCGCGCGCTGCCGCACATGTACGCCAACGGCTGGGGCCGGATCGTCAACATCTCCTCGGTGCACGGGCTGCGCGCCTCGCCGTACAAGGCGGCGTACGTCTCGGCGAAGCACGCCCTGGAGGGCCTGTCGAAGGTGGTCGCGCTGGAGGGCGCCGCGCACGGGGTGACGGCCAACTGCATCAACCCGGCGTACGTGCGCACCGCGCTGGTGGAGAGCCAGATCGCCGACCAGGCGGCCACCCACGGCATCGGCGAGGACGAGGTGGTCGAGAAGATCATGCTGGCCCGGGCGGCCATCAAGCGGCTGATCGAGCCGGAGGAGGTGGCGGAGCTGGTGGCGTACCTCTGCTCGTCGCCGGCCGCGTTCATCACCGGCGCCTCGATCGCCCTCGACGGGGGCTGGACGGCCAACTAGTGGCCGCGCGCACAATGTCGGTCATGTCGTCCCCGGTCGAGTTCCTGGAGCTGCTGGCCCGCGAGGCCGCCGCGGTCGAGTTCGAGGGCCCGCTGGTGGCCGCCCGGGCCGCCGGCCTGCCCGCCGAGCGGCTGGCCGAGCTGGAGCAGGCGAAGGTGGTGGCGCTGCGGGTCCGCGCGCTGCTGGAGCGCCGGCGCCGCCGGGAGACCGAGCTGTCCGGCCTGTACGACACGGCCAGTGACCTGGCCGGGCTGCGCGACCTGGACGACGTGCTGCGGGCGATCGTGCACCGGGCCCGCATCCTGCTCGGCACCGACGTGGCGTACATGACGCTGAACGACGACGAGCGCGGCGACACGTACATGCGGGTCACCGACGGTTCGATCTCGGCCCGGTTCCAGCGGCTGCGGCTGGAGATGGGCGACGGCCTCGGCGGCCTGGTGGCGCAGACCGGCACCCCGTACGTCACCGCCAACTACCAGGAAGACGAGCGGTTCCGGCACACCGGGGAGATCGACGGCGGGGTCGGCGAGGAGGGCCTGGTGGCCATCCTCGGCGTGCCGCTGCGGCTCGGCTCCAGCGTGATCGGCGTGCTGTACGCGGCCAACCGCTCGGCGCGGCCGTTCGCGCGGGAGGAGGTGTCGCTGCTGGTCTCGCTCGCCGCGCACGCGGCGGTGGCGATCGACACCGCCCGATTGCTGGCGGAGACCCGCTCGGCGCTGGCCGAGCTGTCCGGGGCGAACAGCACGATCCGGGCGCACAGCAGCTCGGTGGAGCGGGCCGCGGCCGCCCATGACCGGATGACGGCCCTGGTGGTGCGCGGCGGCGGGATGGAGGACGTGGCCGCGGCGGTCACCGACGTGCTCGGTGGCGCGCTGCTGGCGCTGGACGCCGAGGGGCGGCGGCTGGCCCGGGTGGGCGAGATCGAGGAGCCGGACCGGGCGGACATCGTGGAGGCGGTCGCCGCGTCCCGTACCGAGGGGCGCAGCGTCCGCCGGGGTCCGCTCTGGTACGCCGCGGTGGTGGCCGGCGCGGAGAACCTGGGCGCGCTGGTGCTGCGCCCGGACGGCGAGCTGGTCGACGCCGACCAGCGGATCCTGGAGCGGGCGGCGCTGGTCACCGCGTTGCTGCTGCTGTTCCGGCGGACCGTGGCCGAGGCGGAGGGCCGGGTCCGGGGCGAGCTGCTGGACGACCTGATCGCCCGGCCGCTGCGGGACACCGACGCGTTGCGCAGCCGGGCCCGGCGGCTCGGGGTGGACCTGGACGCGCCGCACGTGCTGGTGGCGGTCGGCGACGACGCGTTCGCCGCGACCGGCTCGGCCCGGCAGCGGGTGCTCTCCTGGGCCACCACGTACGCCTCGACCCGGGGCGGCCTGGCGGCGGCGCGGGACGGTCGGGTGGTGCTGATGCTGCCCGGCGGCGACGCGGGCGGGGCGGCCCGGGCGGTGGCCCGGGACCTGTCCCGGGTGACCGGCCGGCCGGTGACCGCCGGGGCGAGCGGGCCGTCGACCGGCCCGGGGTCGCTGGCGGTCACGTTCGCCGAGGCGGAGCGCTGCCTCACCGCGCTGGGTGCGCTAGGCCGCGCCGGGCAGGGGGCGAGCACCGACGAGCTGGGCTTCGTGGGGCTGCTGCTGGGCGCGGTCGGCGACTCGGGCGACCGGGACGTGGCCCGGTTCCTCGGCGCGACGGTCGGGCCGGTGGTGGACTACGACGCCCGGCGGGGCACCGCGCTGGTGAAGACGCTGGAGGCGTACTTCGGGGTGGGCGGCAGCCTGGCCCGGGCGGCGGAGCTGCTGCACGTGCACGTGAACACGGTGACCCAGCGGTTGGAACGGGTGGGGCAGCTGCTCGGCGCGGACTGGCAGAAGCCGGAGCGCGCCCTGGAGGTCCAACTCGCCCTGCGCCTGCACCGCCTCCGCACCCCGCCCGGCTGACGCCGCATCGTCGACCTGGCGGCGTCCGGGCGGGTCCGCGGATGGGGCGGTCAGCGGGCGCGGAGGCCGTCCAGGACGGCGTCGACGATCCGCTCGGGCAGGATCCGGTCGTCGAGTTCGGGCTGCCAGCGCAGCATCCGCTGCATCAGCATCGGCCCGCTCAGCAGCGCCATCGCCAGCTCGATGTCCAGGTCGGCACGGAGCTCCCCGGAGCGCATCCCGCGTTGCAGCACCTGCCGCATCAGCTTCCGGCGCGGCTCGACCATGTTCTGGTAGAGCTGGTAGTGCACCGGGCTGCGGTTCACCTCGGGCACCAGGCACGGCATGATCTTGGCGGCCCGCGGGTCGATGTTGTGCCCGATCGCGCCGACCAGCAGCACCAGGTCGTCCCGGATGGAGTGGCCGGCCGGCTGCGGCGGGGTGCCCTTGAGGGTGCGCAGCGCGTCGAGCAGCAGCGCGTCCTTGCCGGACCAGCGGCGGTAGATGGTGGCCTTGCCGACGCCGGCGCGAGCCGCGATCGCCTCGATGGAGAGCGCCTCGATGGTGCTGCCCTCGGCCAGCAGGTCGAGGGTGGCCTGCACGATCGCCTCGTCCGCGCGGACGCTCCGCGGTCGGCCGGGCGACCGCGGAGCGTCGGCGTGGGTACTCATGTCGGACATTGTCGCTGAACCTACGGGGTCCCGGCCAACTCCCGCTCGGAGGCGGGTCGGGCCTCGGTCACGATCAGCGGGCGACCCGGCATCCAGCGCAGCACGATGACGATGCCGAGGGCGGCCACCAGGCCGGAGATCCCCGCCGCCCAGTGCATCGCGGTGACGAACGAGTCGTTGGCCGCCGCGATGAGCCGCGGCGCCGCCGGGCCGAGCCGCTCGGCGACCGCGTACGCGCCGGAGATCGACTCCCGGGCCGCCTCGTGGGCCGGGGTGGGCAGGCCGGCCAGCGCCGGGGTCACCTCGTCGCGGTAGACGGCGGACAGGACCGAGCCGAGCACCGCCACGCCGAGCGCGCCGGCCACCTGGCGGACCGTGTTGCTGACCGCCGAGCCGACGCCGGCCTTCTCCCGGGGCAGCGCCGACATGATCGACTCGGTGGCCGGCGGCATGATGTTGGCCATCCCGGCGCCCTGCACGAAGCCCAGCGCCGAGAAGATCCAGATCGGGGTGTCCGCGTCGATGAGCACGAACGCGGCGAGCGCGGCGGCGGTGAGCAGCAACCCGACCGCGGCGACCGCCCGGCCGCCGTACCGGCGGACCATGGCGGCGCTGCGCGGCGCGAAGATCAGCTGGGCGGCCGCGAAGGGCAGGAAGAGCAGGCCGCTCTCCAGCGGGCTGTAGCCGCGCACCAGCTGGAGGTAGAACGCGCCGAAGAACATCACGCCCATCGCGGCGAAGAAGACCAGGCCGACCAGCGCCACCGGGGCGGCGAACCGGGGCACCCGGAACAGCCGGACGTCCAGCGACGGGTGGTCGCTGCGCAGCTCGTGGGCGACGAACCAGGCCAGCACGGCGATACCGCCGACGATCGCGGCCCAGACCTGGAGCCGGTCGAAGCCGTGCTCGCCGCCGTCGATGATGCCGTAGGTGAGGGCGACCAGGCCGACCACGGAGAGCAGCACGCCGAGCAGGTCCACCCGGCCGGGCTTCGGGTCACGGGACTCGGGCACCAGCGCGGCGACCAGGACCACGCCCAGCGCCACCACCGGCACGTTGATCAGGAAGACCGAACCCCACCAGTAGTGCTCCAGCAGGGCGCCGCCGAGCACCGGACCGATCGCCACGGCGAGGCCGACCGCGCCGGCCCAGATGCCGATCGCCTTGGCCCGCTCGCGGGGGTCGAAGACGTTGGAGATGATCGACAGGGTCACCGGCATGATGGCCGCGCCGCCGACGCCCATCAGCGCGCGGGTGGCGATGAGCTGGCCCGGGTCCTGGGCGTACGCGGACAGCAGCGAGGCCAGCCCGAACAGGGCCAGCCCGACCATCAGGAAGCGCTTGCGGCCGAGGCGGTCGCCGAGGACGCCGAAGGTGAACAGCAGCCCGGCGAAGACCAGCGTGTAGGAGTTGATCGCCCACTCCAACTCGCCCTGGGTGGCCCCGAGGCCGTGCACCGGGTCGGCGAGGGTACGCAGGGCGACGTTGAGGATCGTGTTGTCGAGGACGACCACGAGGAGGCTGATCACCAGCACCCCCAGGATCGCCCACCTCCTCGGGTGTCCGGTGTTCTCGTGCGGCTCCATGTCCGGTTCTCCCCCCGGATTGCCCGCGTCGAAATACGAAACGGGGCAGACTCGTAACGCTGCCGAGCCTAGGCGAGCGGGTTTCGATACGGAACCGGTTCGTATTGTTTGTGTGCCACGTCACCCCGCCGCTCAGCCGGGCGGGCCGGCAGCCAGGGCCAGCCGGAGCGCCAGGTCCCGCGCCGGCAGGAAGCGGCGGGCCTGGGAGAGCCGCCCCGCCCACCGGGCCCCCGCCGCGATCCGCTGGGTCGGCCGGCGCCGACGCCGGTCGTACGCGCGCAGCCCGGCCGGGACGTCGTCGGTGTCGCGCAGGCAGTCGGCCAGCGCCACCGCGTCGATCAGCGCCTGGCAGGCGCCCTGCCCGAGGTCCGGGGCCATGGCGTGGGCGGCGTCGCCGAGTAGGGCCACCCGGCCGGACACGTAGGACGGCAGCGGGGTGAGCTCGTGGATCTCGTGGCGCAGGATCCCGTCCTGGGTGAGCGCGTCCAGCAGCCGTGGGATCGGGTCGTGCCAGTCGCCGAAGCGGCGGCGCAGTTCGGCGACGTCGTCGGCGGGCGGCGGGTGTCCGGCGGGCAGCGCGACGGCGGCGTACCAGTTGGTCCGTCCGCTGCCCTCCGGGGTGACGCCGAACTTGCGGCCCCGCCCCCAGGTCTCCCCGCCGACCGGGACCTCGATGTCGGCCACCCCGCGCCAGGCCACCGTGCCCGCGTACCGCAGCGGGTAGCGGTCGCCGTGCAGGGCGCCCCGCACCACGCTGCCGATCCCGTCCGCCCCGACCACCAGGTCGTACGCCTCGACGAGCGCACCGGGGTCGGCGACCGGGGTGGCGAGGCGCAGCACCGGCGCGGGCAGCGCGCCCGCCAGGGCGGCGAGCAGCACCGGTCGGGTGACCAGGTGCACCGGCTCGCCGTACCGCCGCTCCAGCCGGCTCACGTCGATGGTGGCGATACGGCTGCCGTCCGGGCGCAGGATGGCTCCGCCGGGCTGCGGGCGCCCCCGCCGCCGCACCTCCTCCCCCACCCCGAGCGCGTCCAGCGCGCGCAGCGCCGCGGGCCAGATGCCCAGCCCGGTGCCGCGCTCCGGCAGCGCCGCGGCGCGCTCCAGCGCGGTCACCTCCCAGCCTGCGGCGCGCAGCCCGATCGCCGCCGCCAGCCCGCCGATCCCGCCACCGACCACCGCCGCACGCTTCCCCATGCCGGCACCGTACTACAGATGTAGTGATCAGCACTACACCTGTAGTGTGACGGGCGTGACGGATCGGCGACAGCTCCTGCTCGACGCGGCCATCCGGGTGCTCGGCACCCGGGGACTGCGGCAGCTCACCCACCGGGCGGTGGACGCCGAGGCCGGCCTCCCGGAGGGTTCCGCGTCCAACGCGTACCGGACCCGGGAGGCCCTCGTGGCCGGCGTGTTCGGCCGGCTGGTCGAGGTGGAGACGGCGGCGTGGGACCGGCTCGCCGGGCAGCTGCCGCCCGGGGACCCGGCCGCGTTCGCGACGGTGCTCGGGCGACTGATCCGGCAGCTCACCACCGAGGGACGGGTGCTCACCCTGGCCCGGTACGCGCTCTTCGCCGAGGCGGCCGTCCAGCCGGCGCTGCGCGCCGAGGTCACCGCCGGCCGGGACCGGCTGGCCGTACGCGGCCTGCCGCTGCTCGCCGCGCTCGGCTCGACCGACCCGGCGGCCCACTTCCCGATGCTGCTGGCCCTGGTCGACGGCCTGCTCAGCAACCAGCTGGCCGGACCCGCGGACGACTTCGACCCGGAGTCGGCGATCGCCGCCCTGCTCCGCGGCATGCTGCCTGGTTGACCCGGCGGCGCGCGCCGGGCCCCTTGCGGCGCCGCAGACGTGGGCCGGGCCTCTTCCGCACCGCCGCACCGGCCCCGGGCGGACCGGCGGGCACAGACGTACCCCCGGATGGCGGATCGCCACCCGGGGGTACGTCGCGACGCGGTTCCGGCGCGGTCAGCGGCCGCGCTGGCCGCGGCGGGCCATCCACCGCTGGGCCAGGGCCGCCACGCTGCCCCAGACGCCCTTGCGGAAGAGCACCACGGCGAGCACGAAGATGGTGCCGGTGACCAGGCTGACCTGCTCGAAGCCGGAGAAGGACAGCCAGTCCTCCAGGCGGACGAGCAGCGCCGCGCCGATCACCCCGCCCCACAGGGTGCCGATCCCGCCGAGCACCACGACGACGACCGCCTTGCCGGACGTCGTCCAGTGCAGGGCGTCCAGCGAGACGAACTGGTGCCCCATCACGAACAACCCGCCGCCCAGCCCGGCGAGGAACGCCGAGAGGACGAACGCGGTCAACTTGTACCGGTGCACCGGGTAGCCGAGGGCGCGTGCCCGGGCCGGGTTGTCCCGGATGCCGACCAGCACCCGGCCGAAGGGCGAGTTCACGATCCGCCACGCGGCCCACAGGCCGAGCAGCGCGATCGGCAGCGCCGCGTAGTAGAAGTAGTACTCGTCGGACAGGTCCAGCCCGCCGAGCTCGCGCGGCACCGCCTGGAGGCCGTTCTCACCGCCGGTCACCGTGCCCCACTTGTTGGCGACGTAGTAGATCATCTGGGCGAAGGCCAGCGTCACCATGGCGAAGTAGATGCCGGTCCGCTTCACCGCGAGATAGCCGATCGGGACGGCGAGCACGGCCGCCGCCACCGCGCCGGTCAGCACCGCGAGCGGAAACGGCAGGCCGGCCTTGATCGCGGCGAGGCCCGCCACGTACGCCGACGTGCCCCAGAAGGCCGCGTGGCCGAAGGACATCAGGCCGGTGAAGCCGAGCAGCAGATCCACCGACACCGCGAAGAGCGCCCAGCACAGCATGTCCACGGCGACCGCCGGGTAGAGGCCGTTGGGCAGCCAGAGGGCGACCGCCAACCCGACCACCAGCAGCACGTACCGGACCCACCAGGGCGCCCGGGCCACGGCGACCAGCCCGGAGCGGGCCCGACCCGGCTTCGCCCCGGGCTCGCTGTCGACCACAGTGGTCATGCCGGTGCCTCCTCACGCCCGAACAGGCCGGCCGGACGCCACATCAGCACGGCGGCCATCACGATGAACACCACGGTCTGCGACAGGATCGGCCAGTCGGCGAGGTAGACCACGCCCCAGGCCTGGATCAGACCGATGCCGAACCCGGCGGCCACCGACCCGAAGATCGAGCCGAGGCCGCCGATCACCACCACCGCGAAGACGACGATGATCAGGTCGGAGCCCATCAGCGGGTTGACCGCGCGCATCGGCGCGGCGAGGACCCCGGCCAGTCCGGCGAGCGCGATGCCGAAGCCGAAGACCGGGGTCACCCACCGTCCCACGTTGATCCCGAACGCCCGGGTGAGCTCCGGACGTTCGGTCGCCGCCCGCACCACCATGCCCACCCGGCTGTGGGTGAGCAGCCACCACACCCCGACGCAGATCGCGACGGCGAAGACCAGCACGAAGACCCGGTAGGTCGGGAAGTCGAACAGCCCCAGGTCGACGGAACCGCCGAGTTCGGCCGGCGTGGAGTACGGGCTCGACTGCACGCCGTACCGGGACTTCACCAGGTCCTGCAGGATGAGCGTCAGGCCGAAGGTGAGCAGGAAGTTGTAGAGCGGGTCGAGCTGGGCCAGCCGGTGCACGAAGGCCCGCTCCAGCGCCATGCCCAGCACCCCCAGCACCACCGGCATGATCACCAGCGCCCACCAGAACGGCACCCCGAACTCGGACAGCAGGACGTACGCCCCCATCGCGCCGAGCATGTAGAAGGCGCCGTGGGCGAAGTTGACCACGCGGAGCATCCCGAAGATGACCGCCAGACCGAGGGCGAGCAGGGCGTAGAACGCCCCGTTCACCAACCCGTCGAACGTGTGCTGAAGGAAACCGGTCATGGCCTCGTCACATCTTGCACTCGGCCGACGGGGGCGCGAACGCCTCGGCCGCCGGGATGGTCTTCAGGACCTTGACGTAGTCCCAGGGCTCCTTGACCTCGGACTGCGGCTTGACCTGGGCCAGGTACGCGTCGTGGATGACCCGGTGGTCCTCGGCGCGGATCTTGCCGTTGCGCAGGAAGAGGTCGTTGATGTCCTTGCCCTCGAGGTTCTTCACCACGGTGTCCGAGTCGTCGGTGCCGGCCGCCTGCACCGCCTCCAGGTACTGCATCGCGGCGGAGTAGTTGGCGGCGTGGGCGAAGGTGGGGCGGGTGCCGGTCACCTTCTGGAACCGGTCGGCGAACTCGCGGTTCTGCTGGTCGAAGTTCCAGTACCAGGCGTCGGTGTAGGTGGTGCCGGCCAGCGCCGCCGGGGTCAGCGAGTGGATGTCGGTGAGGAACATCAGCCCGACCGCGAGACCGATGCCCTTGTCCCGCAGCTTGAACTCGTTGTACTGCTTGACCAGGTTGACCAGGTCACCGCCGGCCTGCATGGTGCCGAGGGTGTCCGGCTTCGGGTTCAGCGTGGGCGCCTTCAGCAGGAAGGTGGAGAAGTTGTCGTTCGGGAACGGCGTGGCGTCCTTCGCCACGATCTTGCCGCCGGCGCCCTCCACGGCCGCGGAGAACTTCTTCTCCATGTCCTGACCGAACGCGTAGTCCGGGTAGACGATGTACCAGTTCTTGGCGCCCTGCTGGGTCGCCGCGGTGCCGGTGCCGTGGGCCAGCATGTAGGTGTCGTACGCGTAGTGGAACGTGTACTTGTTGCACGACTTGCCGGTCAGGTCGGTGGTCGCGCCGGTGATGTTGAAGTAGAGCTTCTTCTTCGCCTTGGCGACGTCGGCGACCTTCAGGGCGGCCGACGAGGTGGGCACGTCGAAGATCGCGTCGACGCCCTTGCGGTCGTAGAGCTCGGCCGCCTTGGTGTTGGCGATGTCCGGCTTGTTCTGGTGGTCGGCGGACTCGACGGTGATGTTCTTGGTGATCGCCTTGTCGCCGTACTTGGCCTTGAAGTCGTCGATGGCCATCTGGACGGCCTTGACCGAGTTCGGGCCGGACGCGTCCGCGTACACCCCGGACTGGTCGTTCAGGACGCCCAGCACGATCTTGTCGTCGCTGACCTTCGAACTGCCCGACCCGCTCGGGCCACCGCCGCCGCACCCGGCGGCGAGCAGCACGACGGCGGACGCCGCCGCCAGACCTGCGGTTCTGCGCATGCCGATCCCTCCACATCCGCGCCGACGCGCGGCTCAATGTGCCGTTGTGACATTCAGATGCCGAGGTACGCCAGCAGCTCGCGTTCCCGCGAGCGCACCTCGGAGTTGTCCATCGCCTCCGCGATCCGTCCCTCGGCCAGCAGGTAGTGCCGGTCGGCGACGCCGGTGGCGAAGTGCAGGTTCTGCTCGACCAGCAGCACGGTCACGCCGTGCTGCTTGGCCCCCCGCAGCAGGTCGCCGACCTGCTGCACGAGCAGCGGCGACAGTCCCTCGGTGGGCTCGTCGCAGAGCAGCAGGCGGGCGCCCATCCGCAGCACCCGGGCCAGGGCAAGCATCTGCTGCTCGCCACCGGAGAGCATGGTGGCCGCCGAGTCGCGCCGAGTGTAGAGCGCCGGGAACGCCTCGTAGATCCGTTCCAGGGACCACGGGTCGGGGCCGACCCGGGGCGGCAGGGTGAGGTTCTCGGTGACGGTCAGCGTGGCGAACGCGCCGCGGTCGTCGGGGACCCAACCGAGCCCGGACCGCGCCCGCTTGTACGCCGGCAGCCGGGTGATGTCCCGGCCGTCGAGGCTGATCGTGCCCCGCTGGCCCGGGTGCAGCCCCATCACGCTGCGCAGCAGGGTGGACTTGCCGGCCCCGTTACGGCCGACCAGGGTCACCACCTCGCCGGCGGCCACCTCCAGGGTCACCTCCCGCAGCACCTGCGCCTCGCCGTACCAGGCGGAGAGGTTCTCAATGCGCAGCATCGGCGGCTCCCAGGTAGGCGGTGATGACCCGCTCGTCGGCGCGGACCTGCTCGTAGGGCCCCTCGACCAGCACCTTGCCGGCCTGCAGGACGGTGACGGTGTCGGCGAGCCGGCCGACGACGCTCATGTTGTGCTCGACCATCACCACGGTCCGCCCCTTGCGGACGGCGGCGATCAGGTCGACGGTGCGGTCGACGTCCTCCAGCCCCATCCCGGCGGTGGGCTCGTCGAGCAGCAGCACCTTGGGGTCGAGGGCGATGGCGATGGCCAGCTCCAGGGCCCGCTTGCGGCCGTACGCGAGGGCCTCGGCCGGCGCCTCGGCCAGCTCGGCGAGGTCGACCATGGCGAGCAGCTCGTCGGCCCGGTCCCGGTAGCGGCGCAGCAGCTTGGCCGAGCGCCAGAACCGCCAGCCCAGCCCGCTGGGCGACTGGAGGGCCAGCTGCACGTGCTCCCGGGCGGAGAGCTGCGGGAAGAGGCTGGTGATCTGGAAGGAGCGGGCCACACCCATCCGGGCGACCCGCTCCGGGGGCAGGCCGGTGACGTCCCGGCCGGCCAGCTCGATCCGGCCGCCGCTGGGCGCGAGGAAGCCGGTGAGCAGGTTGAACAGGGTGGTCTTGCCGGCGCCGTTGGGCCCCACCAGGGCGTGCACGGTCTCCGGCGCCACATCGAGGTCGACCCCGTCGACGGCCCGGAAGCCCCGGAAGTCCCGGGTCAGCCCACGGGCCGACAAGATCGCTTGCCCGGCCATCGCCTCACCCTCCGCAGGTCCGTCCGGCGACGACCAGGTCGGTGACCGGGGTCACAGGGTCGTCGCGTGCAGGAAACCTACGGCGCATCGAAGCGGTCGAGCCATGTCGGATGGCCACACATTCCACCGGCGCGGAACGGGCCCGCCCCCCATAGGGACGGGCCCGCGGGGCCCCGTCGAGCGCCCGCCACAGGGATCGGCGCGCGTCGACATGTGGTGCCGCCACCGTCACCGGGCGGCGGCGTACTCCGGCAGGGTGAGGCCGTCGGCGTGGCTGAAGAACAGCCGGGTGGCGAGCCCACGCAGCGGCCGGGAGGCCATCGCCCGCATGGACGCGTCCCGCATCCGGATCGCGGTCCGGCTCGCCGGCAGGAACCCGGAGATCCCGCCACCCGGCAGTTCCTGCCCCTTCGTCACGTGTGCCCGCAGCACCTCCTCGTAGCGGCGGTACGCGACCCGGTGGTCGCCCCGGGCGGCGGCCAGCTCCCCGGCCAGCAGGTACGCCCCGACGAGGGACAGGCTGGTGCCCTGCCCGGTCAGTGGGGACGGGCACCAGGCGGCGTCGCCGAGCAGCGCCACCCGGCCGGTGCTCCACGAGTCCATCCGCACCTGCCCGTACCGGTCGAAGTAGAAGTCCGGCGCGTCGCCCATCGCGGCCAGCAGCTCGGCCGCGCGCCAGCCGACGTCGGCGAAGCGCGCGGCGAGCAGCCGCTGCTGGGCCGCCCGGTCCCGGCGGTCCACGTCCAGCTCGGGCGAGGCGAAGCTAAAAAGGGCGCTGGACCGGCCGTGCCGGTTCGGCCGAGTGCCCACCACCCGGCCGCCGGGGGCGTTGTGCAGCAGGAACCAGCCGGTCTCGTCCGGGTACGGGGTGGTGAAGTACGCCAGGTACGCCCCGAGCGGCCGGACGTACGCCGACTCGGGGCCGAAGGCGAGGGCCCGGGTACGGGAGTGCGAGCCGTCCGCGCCGATCACCAGGTCGACGGTGCGCGGCGCGGCGCGGGTGAAGGTGAGCCGCACCCCCTCGTCGGTCTGGGTGAGCGTCTCGATCGAGTCGTCGAAGACGTACTCCACGTCGGCCCGGGTCTCCTCGTGGAGCAGCCGGGCCAGGTCGCCGCGCTCGATCTCGATGTCGGCCACGATGCCCTCGCCGGCGAAGGCGTCCACCGGCATCCGGGCGCGCACGTCGCCCCGCGCGTCGACGTACGCCATGCCCTGTTCGCGGACGCACTCGGCGCGGATCCGGTCGGTCAGCCCCATCCGCTCGACCACCTCGCGGGCGGTCCCGCGCACGTCGACCGCCTGGCCGCCGGGCCGCAGCCCCGGCGCGCGTTCCACGACGGTGACGGCGAAGCCGTACCGGCGCAGCCAGAAGGCCAGGGCAGGGCCGGCGATGCCGGCGCCGGAGATGAGCACGGTCCTGTCGTTCATCACAGCGCTCCCGAGTTCGTGCGTACACCGTCAACCCGGTCCGCGCCGGGTCCGCGTCGGACGCTAGGCGCACGGCGTTCCCCGCGCCCGCCGCGACCTAGTACGCTGCCTCGGCGAGGGCCGGGCGCGGCACCTCGTACTAGTACGCTTCGCCGGGAGGACCGCCATGACCGGCCCGGAGCCGCCGTACCGGCGGATCGCCGCGGAGATCCGCCGCCGCATCGACCTCGGGGAGCTGCGTCCCGGCGACCCGGTGCCCTCGGCCCGCCGGCTCACCCGCGAGCACGGGGTGGCCATCGCCACCGCGACCAAGGTCCTCGCCCTGCTCCGCGACGAGGGCCTCGTCCTGACCCGGCCCGGGGCGGGCACCGTGGTCGCCCCGACCCGGCGGCCATCCGGGCTCGGCGCGTCTGCCGCCGCGCCGCGACCCCGGACAGCCGCGGCGGCGCCCCGCCCGCTGCGCGGCCCGGACGGGAGCGACCCGGAGCTGAGCCGGGACCGGCTGGTCCGCCGGGCGATCGCCCTTGCCGACGCGGGCGGCCTCGGCGCGGTCTCCATGCGGCAGCTCGCCGCCGACCTGGGCACTGCCACCATGTCGCTCTACCGGCACGTGCGCGGCCGGGACGACCTGGTCCTCGCGATGGCCGACGCGGCGCTCGGGGACGCCCCGCTGCCCCCCGTCCCGCCGGCCGGCTGGCGGGCCCGGCTCGACCTGCTGGCCCGGGCGCAGTGGGCGGTCTACCGGCGGCACCGCTGGCTGCCGCACGTCATCTCGATGGCCCGCCCGCAGCCGCTGCCGAACGGCATGGCACACACCGAGTGGGCGCTGCGGGCCACCGCGGGGCTGGGCCTGGACCGGCACGTGCGCTGGCACGTGACGGTCACCCTGATGGCGTACGTGCGGGGCATCGCCACCAACCTGGAGCCGGGTGCGCAGGCGGTGCAGGACACCGGGCTCAGCGACGACCAGTGGGTGGACCGCCACCGGGACACCTTCCAGCGCATGTTCGCCGCCGGCGGCCTCGCCACGATGGCCGCGCTGACCGGCGAGGGCCAGATCGACCTCGACCTGGAGACCGTCTTCGACTTCGGCCTGCGCCGCCTCCTCGACGGCTACGCCACGCTGATCGAGGGCTGGGAGGCCGGGGTCAGTCCGGGGAGCTGAGCGGCGCCGGCCGGGCGACGGTCCGCTCGTGCTCGGCCGCCAGCCCGTGCAGCAGCGCGTCCAGGCCGAGGGCGAAGGCGCCCTCGTCGACGCTGCGCTGGTGGCCGGCGAGCCGGTGCGCCTGGCTCAGGTGCGGGTGCGCGGCGTACAGGGCCGGATCCTCGACGAAGCCCCGGGCGAACGAGCCGAGCGCGGAACCGGCGACGTAGTAGCGCAGGGCGGCGCCGATGTGGGTGGCCCGGGCCGGCGACCAGCCGGCCCGGACCAGGCCGCCGCCAGCCGCACCGGTCACTACCCCAGCCGTAAGCCGCCCGCCCGCCCACTCCCCCTCGAGGCCCTCGAAAGGGAGAGGAGACAGCCGGTCGCCCGCCGGGGGGGGGGGGGGGGGGGGAGGGGGGGGGGGGGGGGGCCGGGCCCCCCCCCCCCCCCCCCCGGACCAGGCCGCCGTAGACCGCGTCGGCCATCGCCAGGGCGGCCGGCCGCCGGCCCGGCCCCTGGGCCAGGTACGGAACGATGTTCGGGTGCGCGGCGAGGGCCGCCCGGTACGACCCGGCCCAGCGCCGTAGCGCCTCGCACCAGTCGTACCGCCCGAAGGCGCTGACGTCGACGGTGGCGGTGACGCTGTCCGCCACGGCGTCGAGGATGTCGTCCTTGGTGGCGAAGTGGTTGTAGAGCGACGGGCCCTGGACGCCGAGCGCGGCGGCCAGGCGCCGGGTGGAGAGCGCGGCGAGGCCGCCGGCGTCGATCAGGGCGAGCGCGGTGGTGACGATCCGCTCCCGGCTCAGCAGGGCCTGTCGGGGACGCGGCACCCTATCCCACTCTCGCCGGGTCGCCGTTCCCCTGCGCCCGCCGTGGGACACGTCCCGCCATGCCACCCTCCCCGCCCGACAGCACCTGCTCACGCACCCTAGCCAGCCGTGCGGCGGCGGGCCTCACCTCGACGGTGGAAGGAGCGGTCTGGACGGCTGAAAACTCACACCGCTAGTTTGAGCATGATCCACCGCAGCGCCGACGTCGAGAAGTCGTCGCGCGGTGGGTCGCGGCGGCGGGGTCCCGCCCGGTCCCGGGGTGGGAGCCCGCCGCTCCGCCCGTCAGCCGGCCAGCGCGTCCAGCGCCAGGTCGACGTCCGCCTCGGTGGTGTAGAGGTGGAACGAGGCGCGGACCCGGCCGGCCCGGACCGCCGCGCGCACCCCGGCCCGGGCCAGCTTCTCCTGCGCGCCGGGCACCTCCACCGTCACGATCGCGCTGTCGCCGGGCGGCCGGCCCAACCCGGTGAGGAACCGGTTGGCCAGCGCGACGTCGTGCGCGTGGACGGCGGGCAGCCCGATCTCGGCGAGCAGTTCCAGGGCCGGCGCCGCACCGACCCAGCTGAACCAGGCCGGAGAGATGTCGAAGCGCCGGGCGTCCTCGGCGAGCCGCAGCGGCGGTCCGTAGTAGGCGGCGTGGGGGTCGGCGCCCGCGTACCAGTTGGCGGCGTCGGGACGCATCCGGTCGCGCAGCCCGGGAGCCAGGTAGGCGAAGGCCACCCCGCGCGGCGCCATCAGCCACTTGTACGCCGACACCACCACCGCGTCCGCCCGGCCGGCGGCGAAGGGCAGCCAGCCGCAACCCTGAGTGGCGTCCACCGCCACGAGGGCGCCGTGCGCCCGGGCCGCCGCGACGATCTCGTCGTACGGAGCGACCGTGCCGTCGGAGGACTGCACCAGGCTGAACGCCACCAGGCCGGTGTCGGCGTCGATGGCGTCGACCAGGCCGGCCGGCGGCACCGTCCGCACCCGGACCCCGCGCTCCTCCTGCACCAGCCACGGGAAGAGGTTGGAGGTGAACTCGATCTCCGGCACCACCACGGTGGCGCCGGGCGGCAGCGCGGCGGCGACCGGGGCGAGCAGCTGCGACGCGGTGCTGGCGATCGCCACGTCGGCCGGGGCCACCCCGATCAGGCCGGCGAACGCCTTCCGCGCCCGGCCTACCGACTCGGTCCAGCCCTCCCAGGAGACCCGCCCCACCCGCCAGTCGGCGAGCACGTCCTGGAGCGCCGTCCAGGCCGGTTCGGGCGGCAGCCCGTAGGTGGCGGTGTTCAACCACCCGGGCTCCGGCTGCCACAGCTTCTGCGCCTGCTCAAGTTCCATCCCGCGACGCTAACCCCGCCGGACGCCCGCCCGGCACCGCCAATTCCCCACCCGTGGACCGCCGGGCGGGCTACGCCCCCCGGAGCAGATTCACGGAAAGAGTGGCCATTCCCGGCTGAATGGCCACTCTTTCCGTGAATCAGGGGGATCACGCGCCGCGTGCGGCCGCAGGCGGTCGGGTCAGGCGGTGGTGCCCGCCAGCGGGGCCGGCTTCGACTCCGCGTCGCCGGCGGGACGGTCCTCGTCCGGCTCCTCGTCCAGCATCGTGGCCTCGTCGAACGGGCGCGCCCCGGACAGCACCGCCTGGGCCTGGTCCCGGTCGAACTCGCCGGTCCAGGTGCCGACCAGGACGGTGGCCACCGCGTTGCCGGCGAAGTTGGTCAGCGCCCGGGCCTCGGACATGAACCGGTCGATGCCGACGATCAGCCCGACGCCGTCGACCAGGTCCGGACGGTGCGACTGGAGACCGCCCGCGAGGGTGGCCAGTCCGGCGCCGGTGACCCCGGCGGCGCCCTTCGAGGCGATGACCATGAAGGCCAGCAGGCCGATCTGCTCGCCGATCGCCATCGGCTTGCCCAGCGCGTCGGCGATGAAGAGCGAGGCCATGGTCAGGTAGATCGCGGTGCCGTCGAGGTTGAACGAGTAGCCGGTCGGCACGGTGATGCCGACGACCGGCTTGCCGACGCCGAAGTGCTCCATCTTGGCGATCAGGCGGGGCAGCGCCGACTCCGACGACGAGGTGGACAGGATCAGCAGGAACTCCCGGCCCAGGTAGCGCAGCAGCGAGAAGATCGAGATCCGGGCGAAGAACCAGAGCAGCGCGCCGAGCACCACCAGTACGAAGATCAGGCAGGTGGCGTAGAAGCCGAGCATGATCTGGGCCAGGCTGGTCAGCGCGTCCATGCCGGTCGCGCCGACCACGGCGGCCATCGCGCCGAAGGCGCCGATCGGGGCCACCCACATGATCATCGAAAGCACCTTGAAGACCAGGCGCTGCAGCACGCCGACGGCCCGCAGCACCGGCTCGCCCCGGGTGCCCATGGCCTGCACGGCGAAGCCGACCAGGAGGGCGACCAGCAGCGTCTGGAGCACCGAGCCCTCGGTCAGCGCGGAGAAGAGCGAGGTCGGGATGATGCCGAGCAGGAAGTCGACGGTGCCGCCGGTCTCGCCGCCGGCCGCCTTCTGGCCCGAGCCGGCCAGGTCGGGGCCGAGGTCCAGGCCCGAGCCGGGGTGGATGATGTTGCCGACCACAAGGCCGATGGCCAGCGCGACCGTCGACATGATGAGGAAGTAGCCGAGCGCGAGTCCGCCGACCTTGCCGACCCGGGCCGCCTGCCGCACGGAGCCGACACCGAGGACGATCGTGCAGAAGATGACCGGGCTGATCATCATCTTGATCAGGTTCACGAAGCCGGTGCCGAGCGGCTTCAGCTCCTTGCCGAACTCGGGCGCGACGAGGCCGACCAGGATGCCGGCCAGGACGGCCACGATGACCGCCAGATAGAGATAACGCGTCCGGTCCCGGCGGGCGGGCCGGGCAGCCGCGGGGGTGGGTGTGGTGGTGTCCATGCCGACAATGTGAAGCGCGTCTCAACCTGGGGCACGCTTGCGTTCATTCTGTTCACCGGCGCGAAGCACGGCCGAAACCGCACCGGCCGGGTGCGCCAGACTTGCGGGACGACCAGCGTCGGAAGGAGGAGCGGACGATGGCCCGACGGCAGTGGAGCATCGCGGGGCAGCTCTTCGCCCTCCAGGCCGTGGTGGTGACGCTGCTCGTGCTGGCCGGCGCGGCCGCCGCCGTCTGGCTGGCCCGCAGCGACTCCCAGCAGGCGGCGAAGGACAAGGTGCTCGGCGTGGCGCAGACCGTGGCGCACGCCCCCGAGGTCCGCACCGCCCTGGCCACCGCCGACCCCTCGGCCACCCTCCAGCCGTACGCGGAGTCGATCCGGAAGGCGACCGGAACGGACTTCGTGGTGGTGATGGCCCCGGATCGGACGCGCTACTCGCACCCCGACCGGAACCGGATCGGTCAGCCGTTCATCGGTGACATCGGCCCCGCGCTGGCCGGCGAGGCGTCGTTCACCACCACCAACACCGGCACGCTCGGCGAGTCGGTGCGCGCGGTCGTCCCGGTGTACGGCGACGGCCACCGGATCGTCGGCCTGGTCTCGGTGGGCATCACCACCAAGGCGATCAACCGGAAGCTGCTCGCCCAGGTGCCGGTGCTGCTCTACGCCGCCGTACCCGCCCTGGCCCTCGCCGCCACCGGGTCGTGGCTGCTCAGCCGCCGGCTGCGGCGGCAGACCCACGGCCTCGGCCCGACCCAGATGACCCGGATGTACGAGTACTACGACGCCGTCCTGCACTCCGTACGCGAGGGGCTGGTGGTGCTCACCCGGGACCGGCGGGTGGCGTTGGTCAACGACGAGGGCCGGCGCCTGCTCGGGCTCGCCGAGGACGCCACGGTGACCGACCGGCCGGTGACCGACGTCGACCTGCCCCCGGCGGTGGCCGAGCTGCTCGCCTCCGGCCGGGACACGCACGACGAGCCGGTCCTCGCCGGCGACCGGGTGCTGGTGGTCAACCAGCGGACCACCCGCTTCGAGGGGGCGGCGCTCGGCACCGTGCTGACCCTGCGCGACCAGACCGAGCTGCGCAACCTGGCCAGCGAACTGGACTCGGTACGCGCGCTCACCGAGGCGTTGCAGGCGCAGACCCACGAATCGGCCAACCGGCTGCACACCGTGCTCACCCTGGTGGAGCTGGGCCGCGCGGACGAGGCGGTCCGGCTCGCCACCCGGGACCTGGAAATCGCCCAGCAGCTCACCGACCGGGTGGTCGGGGCGGTGACCGAGCCGGCGCTGGCCGCGCTGCTGCTCGGCAAGTCGGCGCGGGCCGGCGAGCGTGGCGTGGACCTGGTGATCGACCCGGACTGCCGCCTCGACGACAGCCCGCTGCCCACCACCGACCTGCTCACCGTCGTCGGGAACCTGGTCGACAACGCCCTGGAGGCGGTCGCCGGCACCCCGCCGCCCCGCCGGGTCCGCGTCCTGGTCGGCACGGACGACGACCAGCTGCTGGTCCGGGTCGCCGACACCGGCCCCGGACTGGACCCGGAGCGGGTGGCGGACGCGTTCCGCCGCGGCTGGTCCACCAAGAGCGCCGGCCGGGGGCTGGGCCTGCCCCTGGTCGGGCAGGTGGTCCGCCGGCACGGCGGCAGTTCCGACGTCGGGCGCACCGACGACGGGGAGACCTTCTTCACCGTCCGGCTGCCGGTCCCGAGGGAGCCGCGATGAGCGAGATCCGGGTGCTGGTGGTGGAGGACGAGCCGCTGCTGGCCGAGGCGCACAAGGCGTACACCGAGCGGGTGCCGGGCTTCGTGGTGGTCGGAGTGGCGCACACCGCGCGGGAGGCGATGGCGGCACTGCGGCAGCGCGGCGGCGCGGACGTCGACCTGGTGCTGCTCGATTTCCGCCTGCCCGACCTGCCCGGGCTGGACGTCTGCCGGGCGCTGCGGGCCGCCGGCAGCAGCATCGACGTGCTGGCGGTGACCTCGGCGCGGGACCTGGCGGTGGTCCGCACCGCCGTCTCCCTCGGAGTCACCCACTACCTGCTCAAGCCGTTCACCTTCGCCGCGTTCCGCGACAAGCTGGAGCGGTACGCCGAGTACCGGCAGCAGGCGCTCGCCGAGGGCGAGGTGGCCGCCCAGCACGAGGTGGACCGGATGTTCGCCACGCTGCGCGGCGCGGCCCGGCACACCCTGCCGAAGGGCCTCGACGAGCAGACACTCAACACCGTGCTGGCCGCGCTGGGCGACGGCGGGCTCTCGGCGACCGAGGTCAGCCGGCGGACCGGGATCTCCCGGGTGACCGCCCGCCGCTATCTCGAATACCTGGTCTCGGCCGACCGTGCGGTCCGCGCGCCCCGCTACGGCACGCCCGGCCGCCCGGAGGTCGAGTACCGGCCGGTGTAGGCGCGCCGGCCCGAACCGGGTGGTGCGGTGCGGACGCGGCCGATAGCGTCAACCTCTCACCCGCTCCGGAGGCCGTCGATGTTTCTCGAGATCCGCACCTACCGGCTCAAGCCCGGCACCGTGGACGAGTTCGTCCGGGTGATGCGGGAGGAAGCCGCGCCGCTGCTCGGCCGCTTCGGTATCCGGGTGGTGGCCGCCGGGGCGTCCCTGGTCCGCGAGGACGGCCACGAGGAGGCGTACCTGATCCGCGGCTTCCCGTCGCTGGCGGCGCGGGACGAGCAGGAAGAGGCGTTCTACGGCAGCGACGCCTGGCGGAACGGCCCCCGCGACGCGATCCTGTCGTGCATCGAGAGCTACCACACCGTGGTGCTGGAAACCTCCGACGCCGCCGGGGACGTGCTGTGCGGCCACCGGCCCTGAGCCGCGGTTCAGGCCGGCGGGGACAGGTCGACCAGCGCCCGTCGGATCTCCTCCCGCACCCGGTCCAGCGGCCAGGACGCGATCGCGGGCAGCGGATGCCGCTCCCGCAGCCGGCGCACCGCTGCCAGGCCGACCAGGTAGCCGCAGCGCTTGGGCAGGTCCCCGGCGACCGGCGAGTCCCGCATGAGGAAGTAGGCGGCGTGGTGCGCGGCATCGGTGGCGTCCAGGTCGCCACCGATCCGGTCCAGGATCTCCGGCCACCGACCACGGCACTCGTCGAGCCAGGACCGGTAGCCGGGGCGGCCGAACCATAGGTAGTCCTCGTCGGGGCGTCCGGGATCGAGCTCCGCCGAGACCTGGGTGGCCAGCCCTTCCGTGAGCAGCGCGTTCGCGACCCCGTGGTCGGGCCAGTCGCGGATCCCGGCGAGGCGGTCGTGCACGACGTGCGCCGCCTCGTGGAGCACGAGCAGCCGGTCGTCACCGGGCGGGCCGAGTTCCTCCACGGCCAGGAAGAGGGCGTACCGGCCGTGGAGCGGATCCGCCCAGCCGTTGGCCCGGTGCAGGCCGACGAGCACCACGCACTCCACCGGGTCGGCCGGGTTCGACCAGCCCAACGCCGCGCAGACGGCGGTCACCCCGTCGGGCAGCAGGGCCCGGACCGCGTCGGCGCGGGCGGCGAGGTCGCCGGTCCGGTCGCGGAGCGCGAGCAGCGTTCCGGCGAGACCCTCGGCACCGGTCCACTCCCCGTCCCGGTCGAGCGACCGGAAGATGTCGTGGTGCCGGCCCAGGTAGCGGGACCGCCACCGGTCGGGCCAGGTCGCTGCGGGCGTCCCCGCGCACTCGTCGAGGCAGGCGAGGAAATCGGGCACGAGGTCGCGTACCCGCAGCAGCTCGGTCGACGGCATCCGCCCATGCTGCCCGGCCATCGCGGCTCCTCGCTGCCCCGTCCGCGCCCGACCATGGAAGTGGGGGGGGGGGGGGGGGGGGGGGGGGGAAAAAAACAGAGGGGGGGGGGGGGGGGGAGGGGATGCGGGGGGAGACGGAGGGGGGCGGGACAAGGGAGGAGTGTCTGTACCGCCCTAAGGAGA